>JAWVDZ010000031.1:0-4519 GCA_033856955.1 Gaiellales bacterium | reverse complement strand
GCGGGGCCGATTCCCGAAGGGGTGGATGTCTCGCTGGTGATGGACGGCACCGCCGTCGGTGCCCCGGGCGGCGTGGCCGGGCCGGTGGGCGGGGTCAGCAAGGGAGACCCGGTCGACGCCACGATCGGCGATCAGCGCGTGCGCGTGGAGGCGATCGGCGTCGAAGGACCGGCGGGCACCCAGCTGGTCGCGAGCTATCCGCTGGCGCGGCTCGACGATCGGATCGACTCGATCCGGCTTCGCGTGCTGCTGCCGATGGCGATCCTGGCCGGCCTGGTGGCGACCATCGCTCTGTTCGCCGCCGATCGAATCTCCCGGGTGATCACCGATCTGTCCGGTCGTGCGCTGGCGCTTGTGGATGCATCGGCCGAGCCGGTCGCCCGCGGTGACGAGTTCGACGAGCTCAACTCCGCACTGGACACGATGTCGACCGAGCTGACCAGCCGGCGCACCGAGCTGGAGGGCGAGCGCGCGCGTCTCAAGACGACGCTTGCCCGTTACGGCGAGACGCTGGCCGCCACCCACGACCAGCGGGCGCTGCTCGAGGCCGTGCTCGACACCGCTGTGCAGGCCACCCGTGCCCGCGGCGGCCGGCTGCTGCTGTACGACTCGACCAACGGCGAGGCCAGCGAGGAGGTGCGGATGGGCACCGCCCGCGGCTCGCGAGCCGACCTGCCGATGGTCGTCACCGCCGGTGCCGGGATCGAGGGCGAGGCGCTGGCAACCGGCCGTCCGCAGGTGGCCACTGCGCCGCGGGCGGTGCTGGTCGTGCCGATCCACCGCGAGAAGACGCTGCTGGGTGTGATCACCGTGGTCGACCCGGAGGATGGCAGCTTCGGCTCGGACGATGTCGAGACGCTGGCCGGCCTTGCCGCGCAGACCGGAGTCGCTGTCGAGAACGTGCGCCTGCACCTGGTGGTCAAGAAGCAGGCGGTGACCGACGAGCTGACGGGCCTGGCCAACCGGCGGCAGTTCTACGAGGTGCTGGGGCGCGAGTTCGAACGCTCCCAGCGCTTCTCGACGCCGCTGTCACTGATCATGTTCGACATCGACGATTTCAAGCGCGTGAACGACACCCATCCCATGAAGCACCTGGCCGGCGACGCCGCGCTGCGCTCCGTGGCCGACGAGATCGCGGGCCTGACGCGCGACATCGACCTGGACGCCAGGCACGGCGGCGAGGAGTTCGCGATCCTGCTGCCGCAGACCGACCTCGCCGGCGGCGTACAGCTCGCCGAGCGCCTGAGGGAGGCGATCGAGATCCGTCAGATCCCGTTCGGCGAACAGCCGATCTCGGTCACCGCCAGCTTCGGGGTGGCGTGCATGCCCGAGGACACCACGACCCTGATCGATCTCATCTCCGCGGCCGAGAACCGCATGTACAACAGCAAGCGGAACGGGAAGAACCGGGTAACCCCGTCGCCTGATGGTGATTGAGGCCCTCCGTCCTGCCTGCTAAGCTCTTCTCGCACTTTTGTGCTCCTGTGACCATCCGACCGGAGGGTGTGCATGACCGGTAGCGGTTCGCTGTTTTCATCGGTGATCGAGGATCACCTTGCGCTGAAGCGCCAGAACAGCCGTCTCGACGGCGAGATGCCAATCGACGAGTTCGTCGTCGACGATCCGTTCCAGAACCATCCACTCTTCAAGACCGAGGATGACGCCCGCCGAGAGGACGAGGAGACGGGCGAGCACCCGGCCGTCTCGCTCGAGATGCCCGCCGACACGCTGACGATGCCGGCCGTGGCCGAGGTCGAGGGCGAGGCCCAGGGCTGGATGGAAACCACCACCGACCAGGACTTCCGCTGGGAGTAGTGGCGGCTGTGGCGGCTGCAAACCGCCGCCTCGCTTTGTCGCTGCGCCCGGGCCGTGCGTAGCACTGTCCCGGGCTTGCTCCTCGCGACGCTCGGTTTTCGCTCGCCAAGACGCTCGAAGCGGGAGTTGGAGTCTGACCTGGACCGGGCTTGGTTTTCGCTCGCCAGGACGCCGGGCGGTGGTTTGGGGTCTGACCCCGAACGGGGTCTCACCCCTTCCAGGCTCACCACGTAGCCGCCGTCCTGCTCCCCGGTCAGTCCGGCCGACGAACCGAGAGCTGGAACACGTCCGGCCGGTTGTAGTGGCCGGCTGCGTCGAAGCGCTGGCGGTCGGCCGCCAGCCGGTCGGGATCGAGCTGGGCGTAGAGGATGCCGGGCTCGTCCCACAGCGGCCCCGCCAGGTAGCTGCCGTCGGGCGCCAGGATCGCCGAGCCGCCCCTGTCCATGATGTCGGGGCCGTCCGCCAGCGGAACGTCCGCCGGGTGGCTCGACGCGCGCTGCAGGACGCAGGCGGTGATCACGTAGCAGCGCGACTCGCGGGCGATGTGGCGCATCGACTCCTGCCACGCGTCGCTGGTGTCGGCGGTGGGGGCGAGATAGATCTCGAGCTGATCCTGGTACAGCGCGAACCGCGCCAGCGGCATCAGGTTCTCCCAGCAGATCAGCCCGCCCACGCGGCCGAACGGCGTATCCACCGTGTGCAGCCCGCCGCCCTCGCCCAGCCCCCACACCATCCGCTCGTGGTTGGTCGGCATCAGCTTGCGGTGATGCAGCGCCAGCGAGCCGTCGGGTGAGTGGAGCAGCAGCGTGTTGTAGAGCGTGCCGCCGACGCGCTCGTTGACTCCGGTGGCGAGCCAGACGCCGTGCTCGCGAGCGATCCCGGCCAGCCGATCGCAGGCCGGCCCGGGCACCTCCACCGACTCACGCACCAGCCGGGCGAACGTCTCACGAACCTCCGGCTGGGAGCCGGCCGCCAGCGAACGCACCCAGCGGTTGGACGGGTAGCAGGGGACGAACGCCTCGGCGAACGAGATCAGCTGCGCGCCCGCCGCCGCCGCCTCACCCGTCAGCTCGGCGACGCGGTCGATGGTAGCTTCGCGGTCGAGGATCACCGGCTCCGCCTGCACACACGCCACCTTGACGCCGTCTCGCATCGGCAGAGTGAATCACACCGAGCCGAGGCCGGCGCGAAGGCCGGTCAGGCGGGCGGTGACCACGGCGTCGGCCGCCGCGGCGCTTGGCGCATGACCGGTGACCGCCGCGATGAACTCGTCGCGGTCCAGCGCCAACAGCTCCGCGTCGGCCACCACGCGGATGCCGGCGGTGCGGGGGACGTCGCGCACCAGCGCGATCTCGCCGAAGTAGTCGCCGCTCCCCAGCCTCGCCATCTCCGCGCCGTCGTGCAGCACCGCCACCTCTCCGCTCTCGATCAGATAGAAGCGGTCGCCGGCGTCGCCCTGTGCGAACACCTGCTCGCCCGCCACCGCCCGCACCCGCTCCAGCCGGCGGTTGATCCGCTCGAGCGTGGTCTCCGGCAGCGATGACAGGAACGGGACCGCGCGAAGCAGCGCCAGCCGGGCCGGTTCGGGCGCCGCCTGGTCGAACCTGGCCAGCATCGGCCACGTCACCGCGGCCAGCAGCGGCAGCAGCGCGCCGGTGCCCACCAGCGCGCCGCGCACCCCCACCAGGTTGATCAGCAGCGGAGCGAGGGCTCCGCCAACGCCCAGTGTCAGCGCGAACACCGTCTCCAGAACGCCGAACACGCGGCCCAGCACCCGGTCCGGGACGACCCGCTGCAACAGCGTCAGGCCGGCCACGTCCACCAGCACGTTGCCCGCGCCGACGATCACGAGCATGGCGAACGCGAAACCGGCGTTGGTAAACGCCGCGATCAGTACGATCGGCACACCCCATGCGACGAGACCGGCCGCGAAGTTGCCGGCCAGGCGGCCGCGGCCGACCAGCACGGCGGCGACCACGCTGCCGGCGAGCCCGCCGACGCCGACCGCCGCGTTCAGCGATCCCACGCCGCCCTTGCCGAGATCGAGCAGGTCGAGCGCCATCACCACGATCAGCACGTTGAGAGCACCGCAGACCAGCGTCTGGGCCCCGAACAGCCCCATCATCAACCGCAGGCGGGCATCACCGGCAACCGCCCGGAAACCGCCCAGGGCCTCCTCGAGCAGGCTCTCGCCGGCGCCCTCGGCGACCGGCGGGTCGCCGGCGGGGATCCCGCTCAGAAGCAGCATCGACCACGCGAACGTCACGGCGTCGAAGGCCATCACCCAGCCCGTGCCGGCGCTGGCCAGCGCGAGACCGGCCAGCGCCGGCCCGAGGAAGATGCCCACGCTATCGATCGTGCTGGTGACCACGTTCGCCGCCGTGAGCTGATCGGGCGTGCTGGTGAGCGACGGCAGCATGGCCGTCTGCGCCGGCTGGAAGGCGGTCGAGACGACGACGGTCACGATCGCCGAGGCGTAGACGATCAGTGAGCTCGCATCGGTCCACGCGGCCACCGCGGCCACGGCGATGGCGACCAGCCTGATCGCGTCCGCGGTGATCATCACCGTGCGCCGCCGGTATCGGTCGGCCAGCACCGACAGGAACGGAGCGGCCACGCCGGCCGCCGTCCAGCGTGCCAGCGCCAGCAGCCCCACAGCGGTGGCGCCCCCCGCCTGATAGGCATAGACGGCCAGGGCCATGGC
>JAWVDZ010000030.1:0-6702 GCA_033856955.1 Gaiellales bacterium | reverse complement strand
TCGTCAAGGGGCTGGCGCTGCTGGTGACGGCGATCGTGATCGCGATGAACGCGGTGCTGCTCGTCGTAACCGCAACTGGGTGAGCTAGTGAGGCTCGCGGCCGAAGAACCAGCGCTCCAGCGGCTCGAGCAGCTCCTGCTCCTGGAAGACCTCCACGCTCTGCGGTCGCCCCTGCTCGCGACTGACGTCGATGTCGGCGTTCAGTGCCTCGTTTGCGGCCTCAAGGGCGTCCCCCATCTCGAATCCTTCGAACACGTAATCATCGGAGTACACGGCGCCGTCCGCCCGCTCCTCCAGGTCGACCGCACGGCCCACCGCCCACACCGCGCCCGCACGCCGTTCGATCCAGATCGTGACCACCTCGTCGCCCCCATCATCGGCGACTCCATGCACCACCCGGTCTGCGAACCGGGCCGGATTCTTGCCGTTGTGCTGCATCGGTGATCCTTTCCTTCGCTGAAACCCCTAGCAAAGCAGGAGTCGCGTCGTCAGGCAAGCGGCCGCGCCTATGATCGTCGCATGACCGAGGCCGATCAGACGGTCGAAGCCGCACGCAGCCTGGTCGCTGACCGGATCGCGCCCGCTGTGCGGGAGTGGGAGCGAGCAGCCGCGTATCCCCGCGACATCGCCCACCAGAGCGGGCTGACCGCGTTGTTCGTGCCGGCGGAGGCCGGCGGTCTCGGGCTGTCCTACCGCGACGGCATGCGCGTGTTCGAGGAGCTGGGCCGCGGCGACGCGGCATTTGCCTTCTCGCTCTCGATGCACAACGCGGTCGCAGCGGCGGTACATGCCGCCGGCTCGCCGGAGCTGGTGTCGCATTGGGGCGAGCGGCTTCGCAGCGGCGAAGCGCTGGGCGGCTTCTCGCTGACGGAACCGCACGCCGGGTCGGATGCGACGGCGATCACGACGATCGCCACCGTGGACGGGGACGGCTGGCGGGTGACGGGCCAGAAGGCGTGGGTCTCGCTCGCCGGTGAGGCCGACCTGTTCCTGGTCGTCTGTCGCACGCAGCCCGGACCGGGTCACGAGGACATCGCGATCGCCGCCGTGGCCGCTGACGCACCCGGCGTGACGTTTGGCCCGCTGTATGAGAAGGCGTCGGCCGACTTCCTGCCGATCGGCGAGATGTCGCTGGTCGGCGTGCCGGCCGAGATGCTGGTGCCGGCCGGTGCCGGTATGCGGGCTGCCCTTGCGGCGATCGACGTCGCCCGCTGTGACATTGCGGCGATCGCCTGCGGCCTGCACGCGGAGGCGCTGGACGTTGCTCTCCGCCATGCACGAGACCGCACGGCGTTCGGACAGGCGCTGCTCGAGTTCCAGGGCATCCGCTGGCAGCTGGCCGATGCGGAGACCGACCTGCTCGCGTCACGGCTGCTGGTGCGCGCGGCCGCCGAGGCGCTCGACGGCGGCCAGGGCGCATCGGTCGCGATCGCGCACGCCAAGCGCTTCGCGCCGGAGGCGGCGCTTCGAGCGGCGATCACGTGCAGCGAAGTGCTGGGTGCCTACGGCTGGCTGCACGATCACCCGCTGGCACGGTTCATCGCGCTGGCGAAGATGCTTCAGGTGGTGGACGGCACCAGCGAGGTGCAGCGCCTGGTCATCGCCAGGGACTTGGAGAAGCGGGCAGCGGGTCTCTAGCCGCGGAAGTCGTCGGGAGACACGTCCTCGAGGAACTTCTTGAACTCGTCGACGACCTCCTGCTCCTCTGCCGGCTCGGAGCCGAACTCGATCGCGGAGTCGTCGATCACCTGATCGGCGACGAAGATCGGGGCGCTGGTTCGCACCGCAAGCGCCAGGGCATCCGACGGGCGCGAGTCGATCTCGATCTCGGCGTCGTTGACCTGCAGCGTGATCACCGCGTAGAAGGTGTTCTCGCGCAGCTCGGTGACGGAGATCCTGGAGACGCGGGCATTCAGCTCGCCGAGCATGTCGGTGACGAGGTCGTGGGTCATCGGCCGCGGCGTGGGGGCGCCCTGAAGCTTCATCAGGATCGCGGCGGCCTCGGGATGGCCGATCCAGATCGGCAGGAAGCGGTTGCCGTCCATGGTCTTGAGCAACACGATCGGCTGCTTCCCGACCATGTCGAACGAGACGCCGTAGATGCTGACCTCCTGCACACCCTGATTATGCCACCGGCTGCGGCGGTTCAACCGTGCGCGGGCAGACCGGGATGGGCGATCCTGGATTCGAACCAGGGACCTCCGCCTTATCAGAGCGGCGCTCTAACCGACTGAGCTAATCGCCCGGGGAGGCACAAGTATACCGAGCAGCACGACGCGATTGACACTCTGCCTGGGCGATCCAAGCGACGCCGGGAAGAAACAAACTCCCCGCAGCACGCCGATTAGGCCGAAAAGCAAGTATGGCGAGGAGCGAGGGAGGCACAGTGCTCCGCACGGGCCGACCGAAGCGACAAAGCCAGACGCCGCTTTGCAGGCCTAATCGGCCCAGGAGACGCGTTCGGCGCGGAGCTGGTCGATAATCCGCCCCAGCTCAGCCGGCGAGCTGAACCTGATCTCGACCGTGCCACCGCGCGGGCCGGATCGCACCGACGCCCGCAGCTTGAGCGACTCCCATGCAGCATCGACGGCGAGGTGCGCGAGCTCGTCGTCCACCTGGCTCGCCTTCGGCCGCTTGGTCGCCTTGGGCTTGCCGATCCGCTTCGCGGCCGCCTCGGTGTCGCGCACCGAGAGCCCTCGCTTGATCGCCTTGCGGGCGAGCGCGAGCCGTTCGTCCTGATCTCCGGCCAGCAGCAGCGCCCGGCCGTGACCCTCCGAAAGCGCGCCGGCTTCGATCAGCTCCAGCGCGGCGTCGGGCAGTTCGAGCAGCCGCATCGTGTTCGCGACGGCCGGGCGGCTCTTGCCGACCCGCCGGGCGATCTCGGTCTGGCTGAGATCCAGCTCATCGGCCAGCACGGCGTAGGCGCGCGCCTGCTCGACGGCGTTCAGGTCCTCGCGGGCGACGTTCTCTGCCAGCGCCATGATCATCGACTCGCGCTCGTCGAGCGGCCGCACGATCGCCGGGATGGTGGTCAGTCCGGCGCGCCGGCTGGCGCGCCAGCGCCGCTCGCCGGCCACGATCTGGTATCCCTCGCCGGCGTCGCGGACGATGATCGGCTGAACCACGCCCTCGCTCTTGATCGACTCAGCCAGCGCGTTGATCGCGTCTTCATCGAACCGTGTGCGGGGCTGTCGCGGGTTCGGCCGCACCTGGTCGATGTCCAGCTCGACGAGCGAGACCTGGCCGGCCGGGAACTCGGCGACGAGCGCCGCAAGGCCGCGTCCCAATCCTCGATTCTTAGCCACGCTCGACCACCTCCAGCGCCACGCGGTAGTACGCGTCGGCGCCCGCTGACCTCGAATCGTATCGGGTGATCGGCACGCCGTGGCTGGGCGCCTCGGCAAGCCGGATGCTGCGCGGAACGACGGTGTCGAACACGAGCCCGCCGAAGTGCTCACGCACCTCCATGGCCACGTCGCGGGCCAGGGTGGTGCGAGCGTCGTACATCGTCAGCAGCACGCCTGTCACGCCCAGCCGCGGGTTGAGCCGCGTGCGCACCAGCTCGACGCTCTGCAGCAGCTGAGCGAGCCCCTCCAGCGCGTAGTACTCGCACTGCACCGGCACGATAAGCCGGTTCGCGGCCGAGAGCGCATTCACGGTCAGGAGGCCGAGCGACGGCGGGCAATCAACGAAGACGTAGGGAAACCGCTCGCCAATGCCGGCCAGAAGATCGCGCAGCAGGGTGTCCTGGGCGGACAGCTCCACCTGGGCAGCCGCCAGGTCGGGGTGTGACGGCGCCAGGTGGAGGTTCGGAACATCGGTTTCAAGCACCACGTCGTCCAGCGGCCGACCGTGCAGCAGGTCGTAGGTACTGGCTTCGAGCTGCTCGGGACGGAAGCCGAGGCCGGTGGTCGCGTTGGCCTGCGGGTCGAGGTCGATGAGCAGCACCGGCGTCCCCGCCTCCGCCACGCACGCCGCCATGTTGATCGCGGTGGTCGTCTTTCCGACCCCGCCCTTCTGGTTCGCGAGCGCGTAGACGCGGGAGTTCATGCCCCCGATGGTAGCGATGGCAGCGGACGCTTCCCGGCCATTCCGGGGCGCCGCGGGAAGCGCTCCGGCGTGTGCTCGAGCTTCTCCACCACCAGCAGCGCGCGACCCGGTCCGGTCGCCACCGACAGGGGCGGGCCGCCGCCCAGCTCCGCGGCCACGCCGCGCAACGACATCGCGTCGATCAGTCCCGTCCAGACGATCAGGCGCCCGCCCGGACGCACCAGCGGCAGGCACAGCTCCAACGCCACCGGCGGCTGCGCGAGCGCGCGCGCGAGCGCCAGGTCGAACGCGTCCCGGCCCGCACCTCGGGCATACGTCTCGGAGCGCTCGACGACCACCGGGCAACTGATTCCCAGCTGCTCAGCGCAGCGAACCAGGAACGCGCCCTTTCGGGCGACGGACTCGAGCAGGGTGACAGGCGAGCCGTAGTGCAGTGCCAGCGGGATCCCCGGCGAGCCGTTGCCACTGCCCACGTCCACCACGGCCGCAGGCAGCCGGTCTCCGATCGCTGAACGGGCGCTCAGAGCATCCTCCACCAGCTCCGCGCGCAGGCGCTGGGGGTCGCGAATCGACGTCAAGGAAACCGGCTCGCTCGCCACCATGTCGCAGTACCGCTCGAACGCCGGTGGGAGGTGTTTCACGTTTTACACCTTGGACTATTCGCCGTGATCGAGCCGCACGACCACATAGCGATTGGGCTCCGCACCCTCGCTCGCCGTCGCGAACCCGGCCATCGACTGCACCTTGGTGTGGACGATCTTTCGCTCGACCGAGGTCATCGGCTCGAGCGCCACGTCGCGGCCGGTGCTGGCCGCCTCCGCGGTCGCCTTCACGGCCACCTCGTGCAGCGTGCGCTCGCGCCGCTTACGATAGCCCTCGGCGTCCACCACCACCTCCGCCGGTTCCTCCTCACGGCGATGCATGATCGCGTTGGCCAGATACTGAATGGCATCGATCGTCTGGCCGTGCTTCCCGATCAAGAGCCCGAGATCGGTTCCGGTCACCGTCCCGGTGACAACGCCGTCGCGCTCCACAATCTCGAGACCGCCCTCGATCGCCAGCGCATCCAGCACCCGGGTCAGCAGATCGCGGACGCGGGCGGCTGCCGCGCTCTCGTCGACGGGCGCCGAGTGGCGCACCACCACCGGCTGCGCTGCGGCCGAATCGACCTCGACCGATGCCAGCACGCGGGCGGGCTGGTAGCCGACGCCGAGCAGGCCTCGCTCACCCTCGGACAGAACGACGAACTGGACGTCGTCGCGGTGCAGCGCGGGAAACCGCCGCTCGAGCTCATGCAACGCCGCCCAGCGGGCCTCGCCGACGGTCTCGCCGGAGGTCTCCACCTCGACTCGCTCGTACTCGGTCATTTGCGCTTCTTCGGCTTGCGGGCCGGCGCTCCACCCGTGGCGGGATCTTTGGGGGGATTCCGCGAGGTACGGGGCTGCTTGCCTGCCTTCGCCTTCTCCTGCTTCTCGACGACCGGGAAGTGATGCCCCATGGTGCGCTTGACCAAGCCGTTCTGGCAGATCGTCCATATGTTCGTGGTGATCCAGTACAAGCCGACGCCCGCCGGTACCCGGATGATGAAGCCGATGAATATCAGCGACATGCCGGCGAACAGGAACTTCTGCTGGCGGTCCTGCACGAACGAGAACAGCAGCATCGACCCCAGCATCGAGGCGGCGTACAGCACCACCATCACGTACTCCGTCGTACCACCGATCTTGCTCAGGATGACGAAGATGTCGTCGATGCCCAGGAATGACGTATCGGTCGTGGGGTGGAAGCTCCTCAGCGTCTGATAGAGGCCGATGAAGACGGGCATCTGGAACACGAGGGGCAGGCAGGAGGCGAACGGGTTGACGTTGTGCTCCTTGTAGAGCTCCATCATCTCCTTCTGCTGCGCCGCCTTCGACTCGCGGTCGGTCTTGCCCTTGTACTTGTTCTGGACCGCCTTCACCTTCGGCTGGATCCGCTGCATCGCGGCCATCGAGCGGAACTGCTTGATCGTCAACGGCAGGATCAGCAGCCGCACGGTGACCGTCAGCATCACGATCGCAAGGCCCCACGACACGCCCAGGTGATCGTGGTAGTAGGTGATGATCGTGCGGAGAACGTCCTCGATCTGCTGGAGGACGATGAAGTACTGGATCATCCGGTCGCCGCCCGTTCGCGTTCGGACGGCTCGGGGACGGGGTCGTACCCGCCGCGCGACCACGGGTTGCAGCGCAGCAGCCGCCGGCCGGCGAGCGCCAGCCCGCGGAGGATTCCATGCCGGTGGATGGCCTGCTCGGCATAGCACGAGCAGCTCGGTTCGTACTTGCACACACGCGGGGTCAACGAGACCATGCCCTGGAACGGAAGCAGCAGCACGCGCGCCGCCCGCAGCAGCGCGATCACTGACCCCCGGGCCACGCTTGGGATCACGGCGCTGCCTTCTCTGCGGCCGCGCGCAACAGCTCGGCAACCTGGCCGGACATCCACTCGAAGCCCTGCGCCTCCGTGGCGGCGGCCAGCCCGGGGCGGGCGATCAGCACGTAGTCGGTGGCGGGCAGCAGCAGGCCCTCGTGCGCGGCTATCGCCTCGCGCAGCCTCCGCTTCACCAGGTTGCGGTCGACCGCACCACCCACCTTGCGCGGGACGGCGTAGCCG
>JAWVDZ010000029.1:0-2719 GCA_033856955.1 Gaiellales bacterium | reverse complement strand
GGGCGACCGGCAGCAGCTGCACGCCGTCCGGCGACAGGACGTAGAAGCGGCACGAGTGGTAGTCGATCAGCGACCGCAGCCGGCTGACCACGACCTGACCCACCTCACGCACCGAGTGGGTGCCCGTGATCGCCCCCGCCAGCGACTGGACGAGCCGCATCTGCTCGAGCGCCCGGTCGCCGCGAGTCGTCGCAGCAGGCGTCATGGCACGTTCCAGCATGACGAACTCCCGAGCCGCCGCCACGGCCGCGACCATCTCCAGGCAGGCGGCCGTGTGGGCGGCCAGCGCCTCGGCGACGGCGACGTCGGCGGCGGACAGCCGCCGCAGCGGCCGCGCGGTGGCCGCAATCACATGGGAGATGCCCTGCTGGCCGTAGAACGGGACCACGATCAGCTCCAGCCGGCCGAACGTCCGCTGCCCCACGTGCCCGCCGTTCTGGTCGGCCAGTTCGAGCGCCGCGCTGGTGCGAGCCTCGCCGACCCTGTTCGGCCGTGCGCCGTGACGCGACCAGCGGCCATCGCAGACGATTCCGCTGGTACTTCGGTGGACCAGGGCGACCGCGTCCAGGCCCAGCAGATCGCCGGCCGCGGCACACGCGGCATCCAACAGCGCATCTCGGTCGCGCAGCCCGCTCAGCGTTGCCAAAGCCGACGAGACGTGAGCGGTGTGCGCGCCGGCGTCTGCATCGGCCTTGTACGTCTGGGAATGGGGCATGCAGGGAGCCTAAGAGCCGCGCAGAACCTGTGCCATCCCCGCTTCGCGGTAGTCCGACTACGTCAAACCCCGCGACGTCCGGCCCACCCTCGATACTGAGAGTGCGAGCCGCCTGTGAACGAGCGCACCACCACAACTCCAGTTTCGGCCTCCACCGGCGCCGGCGACGCCACCTCGGCCGAGCAATCGCAGCTCTGCGACTGGTGGCCGTGGATGTACGTGATCACGCTCCACGGCGGTCTCTGGTGCGACCGCACCCCGCTCCCGCGGCCGGCAGTCTCCACCTATACGCTCTAAGACATGTCTCACGCCCACCATCACGGGCACCTGGGCCGTGCCCATGGCCACGGCGAGCGCGCGCAGGGGCAGCGCGGGCTGACGATCGCGCTCGGCCTGACGGTGGCGATCTTCGCCGTCGAGCTGATCGGCGGCATCGTCGGCGGAAGCCTGGCGCTGCTGGCCGACGCCGGCCACCTGCTGGCCGACGCGGGTGCGCTCGGCCTCGCCCTGGCGGCAGGGTGGATGGCGTCGCGGCCGTCAACGGACCGGCGCACGTTCGGCTGGCAGCGGGCCGAGATCCTGGCCGCGCTCGCCAACGGCCTGGTGCTGGTGCTGATCGCCCTCGCGACCATGATCGAGGCGGTGCGCCGGCTGCAGGATCCCTCCACGGTTGAGGGCGGCGTGACGCTGGTCGTGGCCATGGTCGGCCTGGTCTTCAACCTCGCGTCGGGGTCGGTGCTGGCACGCTCGGGCTCGGGTCTGAATGTGCGCGCCGCGCTCCGCCACGTGCTGGCCGACGCGCTCTCGTCGCTGGGCGTGGTGGTCGCCGCGGTCGCCATCCTCGTGGCCGGGTGGCAGCGCGCCGATCCCGTGGCCAGCCTCGCGATCGCGCTTCTGATCCTGTTCTCGGCGCTCTCGATCGTGAGGGAATCGATCGACGTGCTGATGGAGTCAGCGCCGGCCGGGATCGACGTCTCGGCGATGGGCGCCGCGATGGCGGGAGTGGACGGCGTGGTCGAGGTGCACGACCTGCACGTCTGGACGGTGACCTCGGGCTTCCCGGCCGTGGCGGCGCACATCACGGTGCGGGCCGACCACGAGCCCTCGCTGATCCGCCGCCGCACGGCCGAGATGCTGCGCAAGCACTTCGGCGTCGAGCACTCGACGCTTCAGGTGGAGCGGGCGGGCAACGAGCGCGAGCTGCTGCAGATCCGGCGGACGTAGGCCCCGGCCGTTGGTGAGGCGGCGAGTACGACCGGGGTCTGACCCCGCCAGGGGTCTGACCCCTTCACGAGACGCAGCGAGGCGCCGCCCTCCACCGGCCTTACACGTGCGCCAGCTCGCGCTCCAGCTCGCCGGCGGCCGGCAGGTAGCCGCGCCGGGTGTAGAAGTCGCGGGCGCGGGCGTCGGCTCCGGCGGCGGGCACGCGCACCGCGCGCAGCCCGCGGCTGACGCCGTAGCCCTCGATCCAGTCGAGCAGCGTGTGGCCGACGTGGCGCCCCTGATCGGTGGGTGCGATCACCATCTGGTCGAGCACCAGCAGGTCACCCCGCTCGCTGACCGCGGCGTAGCCGGCTCTGCGGCCCGCGCTCTCGGCGACGAACACGCGGTCGCCGCCCAGCTGCTCGGCCACCCGCTCGGGCTCCACCCGGCCCCCGGCCGCGACCACGTCGATCGGCACGGCCACCTCGGCAAGCCGCGTGAGCGAGTCGAGCTCATCGCCGCGCGCCTCCCTCACGACCAGATCGCCGCTCACGCGGCACCTCCGTCAGAGGGCCGAAGCCTGCTCGACAGCCTTGCGCTCCTCGGGTGAAAGCTCGAGGTCGCTCTGTCCGTCGACCAGCTGCTTGACGTAGATGCGGGCGTACTCACGGTCCTGTATCGCGGTCAGCACAACTCCGTTGGAGGCCGAGTCGAGCAGCGCCATCGAGACCGATTGGCGACCCCCCGTCCCGTCCAGCGCATCGTATCGCAGCAGCGCCCGCCGCTGCAGGCAGCCATCCA
>JAWVDZ010000028.1:0-3643 GCA_033856955.1 Gaiellales bacterium | reverse complement strand
ACCCGCTGGCGGTGGCGGATCGGGCTGCGGCCCACTGCCGCCGGCTCGCCGCCGATCGCGGCATCGAGCTGACCGTGTCCGGCTCCGCGGCGAGGGTCGCGGTCGACGTCGACCTGGGGGAGCGGATCCTTCAACCGCTGATCGAGAATGCGTGCCGGTTCGCGCGTACCCTGGCCAACGTCCAGATCGCTCGCAACGGCGCCTCTGTCACGTTCGCCGTCACCGACGATGGAGACGGAGTGTCCGATTTGCAGCGGTCGTCGATCTTCGAACGGGGCGTGCGCGGCGACCGTGTGGACGGTGATTCCGGCGCGGGGCTCGGGCTGGCGCTTGCCCGCCGATTGGCTCGGTCGGCCGGCGGAGACATCACGGCCGAACCGGGGAGGGGCGGGCATTTCGTGGTCACGTTGCCCTCCGTGTGACGACCGGGGCGGTGAACTGCGACGGCGGCCTCCCGGATGCGGGTAGGCCGCCGTCGCTCGTTCGCCTACTCCTGACCCTCGAACTGGTGGTCAGCGTTGGGGTTGCCCGGCTCGTCAGCATGTCCGTTGGGGCCGTCGTTGCCGACGACTTCCGATCCGATCTCGGTGGACGTCTGCATGCTCTCTTCAGCCTGCTGTCCGGCGTCCGGAGTGGTCTGATCACCCGACTGGATCGTGTCCGTGTCGGGACCGGGCGGGGCCGGCTCGGCGGCTGGGGCCGTCGCCTTCGCGTGCGGCGCGGCCGAGCCACCGCTGGACGCGTACGCCACGCCCCCTACCGCCAGAGCGGCGATCGCGGCGATCGGCGCCACTGCTGTCATGATTCTCGTTCGCATCGTGTGCTTCTCCGTTCGGTTGGATTGCCTTACCGAACCCAGGGTAGGAAGCCCATCTGAAGCAGCGATGAGAGCCACACTCACAGGATTCTCATCACGATTTCACCTTGCTGTGCCACCCTTCGGCGATGCGAGTCCTGATCGTCGAGGACGAGGTGAAGATGGCGGCGCTGCTTCGCCGGGGGCTGCTCGAGGAAGGGCATCTGGCGGAGGTGGCGACGGATGGCGCAACTGCCGTGGCCATGGCCCGGGCAAGCGCGTATGACGCGATCGTGCTGGACGTGATGCTCCCGCGCCTGGACGGTTTCAGCGCGTGCCGAGAGATGCGCGAGGCGGGCGTCTGGACGGGCGTTCTGATGCTGACTGCGCGCGACTCGATTCACGACAGAGTCGCCGGCCTCGACAGCGGTGCCGACGACTACTTGGCGAAGCCGTTCGCGTTCAGCGAGCTTCTGGCCCGGCTACGCGCGGTCGCCCGGCGCGGAGACGTGCCCCGGCCGGCGCTGGTCACGGTCGGTGATCTTCGGCTCGACCCGGCCACCCGCCGGGTCTGGCGGGGCGAGGTCGAGATCCGTCTCTCGGCGAAGGAATTCACCCTGCTGGAGACGATGATGCGGAGGCCGGGCATCGTGTTCGACCGCAGCACCCTGCTCGAGTATGCCTGGGACTACGGTTACGAGCACCGCTCCAACGTCGTCGACGTCTACATCCGCTATCTGCGGGAGAAGGTGGACCGTCCGTTCGGTCGCACGACGATCGAGACCGTACGCGGGGTTGGCTACAGGCTGAACGTGCAGCCGTCGTGAGCCGGCTTCCGATCCGCACGCGGTTGACGCTGGCCTTCACGTCGGCCGTGGCGGTGGTGTTCCTGCTCGCCGGGACGTTTCTCTACCTGCGGCTGGAGCGTTCCCTGGATGCTGGCATCAACTCGTCATTGCAGACCCAGGCCGGCCAGGTTGCGGCGCTGGTCCGACAGGCGGACAGCGGACTTCGGCAGAGCGCGGCGCGCGGCGACGGCTTCGCCCAGATCCTGACCGCCCGCGGTTTGGTGCTGGACGCCTCGCCGCAGCTCGGAGCAGGCTCGGTGCTCCGGCCGGCTCAGGTGCGGGATGGGCTTCGACAGCCGCTCGGGGTCGACCGCGTGATCGCCGTACGCGGAGTGCGTGAGCACGTGCGGCTGCTCGCGACTCCCGTCGCCGCGCAGGATCAGCGGCTGCTCGTGGTCGTTGGAGCGTCGCTCGTCGACCGCGACCAAGCGCTCTCCACGCTTCGCACGGAGCTGTTGCTGGGTGGGCCCGCCGCGCTGCTCGCGGTCGCGATCGCCGGATACCTGCTGGCTCGCGCTGCCCTGAGACCGGTCGAGGCGATGCGGCTGGCGGCGGAGCGGCTCTCTGGGACTGACCTCGACGAGAGGATGCCGCTGACCCATCCCAACGACGAGATCCGGCGCCTCGGCTCCACGCTGAACGGCCTGCTCGCACGACTCGAGCAGTCGATGGTGCGCGAGCGGCGGTTCGTGTCGGACGCGAGCCACGAGCTGCGAACGCCGTTGGCGCTGCTTCGGACCGAGCTCGAGCTGGCGCTGCGCCGACCACGCTCGGACGGCGAGCTGCGAGCAGCGCTCACGTCTGCGGTCGCCGAGGCCGAGCGGCTGGCCGAGCTGGCCGACGGCCTGCTGGTGCTGGCTCGCCGCGGTGAGGGAGAGCTGCCCGTCGCCAGCTCGATCACGCCGGTAGAGGCCATCCTGGAGTCCGTGGCAAGGCGGTTTCGACCACGCGCCGAGGAGCTGGGGCGAGCTATCCGGGTCGATGACCGCTTCGCCGGGGAGGCCAGCATCGATGCCGCTCAGGTCGAGCAGGCGCTGGCGAACCTGGTCGGGAACGCCCTGCGCCATGGTCGCGGAACGACGACGATCGGCGCGTCGCTGGTGGCGGGTGGGCTGGAACTGAGCGTCGAGGACGAGGGCGATGGCTTCGACGCGGAGTTCCTGCCACGTGCTTTCGAGCGGTTCTCCCAAGCGGACGAGTCGCGAAGCGGATCGGGCTCGGGACTCGGCCTGGCGATCGTCGACGCGATCGTCTCGGCGCATGGCGGCACCGCGACTGCGAGCAACCACGAGCCACGCGGCGGCCGTGTGGAGATCAGGTTTCCGGACGCCGCGATCGCCGTGCGCTACATCTCGACCTGAATCTCGCCGTCGTGCTCCCGAGCCGGGTAGGTCTCAAGCGACGCCACCGCCGGCCCCACCAGCGCCTCGCCGGTACGGACGTCGAACACGGCGCCGTGGCAGTAGCACTCCAGCCGGCGATCCGTGAGCGTGCCCTCCGCCAGCGGGCACTCCTCATGCGTGCACCAGCCCTCGAAGGCGAACAGTCCGTCGCCGGTGCGGGCCACAACGACCGGCTCTCCCCGGTTGTCCGCCTCCAGCATCTCGCCCTCGGCGATGTCGGCCGACGCGGCCACCGTCACCCAGTTAGGAAGTCCTTTCATGATGCGGTGCGGCGCCTGGCGGCGTCGCGCTGGCGCAGGAGATCGCCGTCACTCCTCGGCAATATTTCCGATATTGCCGTCGTCGCGCCGCCGCCTCCTGCTGGCGCGCCACTCGCCAGATCATCCACCCCCCATCCTGAAAGGACTTCCAGCCATCAATCCCACCTCGCGTGCAGCGCCAGCGGCGCGCGGAACTCCCAGCCGGAGAGCTCGACCGGCTGCGCCGGGTCGAGCCGCAGGTCGGGGAGGCGATCGAGCAGCAGCCGCAGCGGCATCAGCACCTCGTGGCGCGCGAGCGGGGCGCCGGCGCAGTGGTGCGCGCCCAGCCCGAATCCG
>JAWVDZ010000027.1:0-4210 GCA_033856955.1 Gaiellales bacterium | reverse complement strand
CCGCTGCGGCTTGGCAGCGATCAGCTCAGGCGTCTTCTCCTTGCTGGACAGCGGCTGGGCGACCTTGCAGCCGTCGCGGTAGATCGCGATCGCCTTGACGCCCAGCTTCCAGGCATCGATGTAGAGGCCGGCCACGTCGTCAACCGTCACATCGTTGGGCAGGTTGACCGTCTTCGAGATCGCGCCCGAGATGAACGGCTGCACCGCCGCCATCATCTTGACGTGACCCATGTGATGGATCGCCCGGTCGCCGACCGCCACGTCGAACACCTGGATGTGCTCGGCCTTGAAGCCGGGCGCGCCGACCACCGTGTTGTGCTCGTTGACGTAGGCCACGATCTGGTCGATCTCGTGCGGCGCGTAGCCCATCTGCGACAGCGCCGTGGGCACGGTCTGGTTGACGATCGTGATGTCGCCGCCGCCGACCAGCTTCTTGGATTTGACCAGCGAGAAGTCGGGCTCGACGCCGGTGGTGTCGCAATCCATCATGAAGCTGATGGTGCCGGTCGGCGCCAGCACGGTCGCCTGGGCGTTGCGGTAGCCGTTCGCCTCGCCGACCGCCAGCGCCTCGTCCCAGGCCTTGCGGGCTGCCGTCATCATCTCGTCGGGCACGACCGCGGAGTCGATGTTGGCCACGGCCGCGCGGTGCTTTCGGATCACGCGGAGCATGGCGTCGGCGTTCTTGTCGTACTCCTGGAACGGCCCGATCCGGCCGGCCATCTCGGCCGACTTGCGGTACGCGCGGCCGGTCATGATGGCGGTGATGGAGGCGGCGTATGCGCGGCCCTCGTCCGAGTCGTAGGGCAGGCCGCGCGCCATCAGCAGCGCGCCCAGGTTGGCGTAGCCGAGTCCCAGCTGGCGCATCGCGTTTGCGTTGCGCGTGATCTCCTCGGTCGGATAGCTGGAGTTCGAGACCAGGATCTCCTGCGCCATCAGGATCACGTCAACGGCACGCTCGAACCGCTCGACCTGGAACTCGAGCGTCACCGGGTCGCGGAACTTCATCAGGTTGAGGCTGGCCAGGTTGCAGGCCGAGTTGTCGACGTGCAGGTACTCCGAGCAGGGGTTGCTTGCATTGATCCGCCCGCTGGCCGGACAGGTGTGCCAGTCGTTCATGGTCGTGTCGTAGTGCATGCCGGGGTCGGCGCACTTCCAGGCCGCCTCGGAGATCTGGTGCATCAGGTCTCTGGCGCGCAGCGTGTGGACCACGGAGCCGTCCGTACGGGCGGTCAGGTGCCACTCCTTGTCATCGATCACGGCCCGCATGAACTCGTCAGTCACCCGCACCGAGTTGTTGGCGTTCTGGTACTGGATCGAGGCCCAGTCCGGCGAGTCGAGGCTCATGTCGTAGCCGGCCGCCTGGAGCACGCGGGCCTTCTCCTCCTCGTGCTGCTTGCACCAGATGAACTCCTCGATGTCGGGATGGTCGACGTTCAGCACCACCATCTTGGCTGCCCGTCGCGTCTTGCCGCCGGACTTGATGGTGCCGGCCGAGGCGTCGGCGCCGCGCATGAACGAGACCGGGCCGGATGCGTAGCCGCCCTTGGACAGCTGCTCCTTGGAGGAGCGCAGCTTGGAGAGATTGATGCCCGAGCCGGAGCCGCCGCGGAACACGCGACCCTCCTTGGTGATCCAGTCCAGGATCGAGTCCATCGAGTCCTCGACCGAGAGGATGAAGCACGCCGAACATTGCGGGTGCTCCTCGAAGCCGACGTTGAACCAGACCGGTGAGTTGAACGCCACCATCTGGTGCAGCAGCAGGTGCGTCAGCTCGTCGTGGAAGGTGTCGGCCTCGGCCTGGTCGACGAAGTAGCTGTCCTTGACGCCCCAGGCCGTGATCGTGTCGGCGACGCGGCCGATCATCTGGCGCACGGAGTGCTCGCGCTGGGGTGAGCTGAGCTTTCCGCGGAAATACTTCTGGGCGACGATGTTGGTCGCCGTCTGCGACCAGAACGAGGGGAACTCCACGTCCTTCTGCTCGAACGAAGGGCCGTCCTTGCCCGGGATCAGCGCGATGCGCGTCTCCCACTCGACGGCCTCGTACGGGTCGACGCCTTCGTGCGTGAAAAACCGCTCCACACCGATCGACACGTCGTCCCTGCCCTCGAGCACGTGGGTTTCCGCCGGGTTCTCGGTCGTCGCCATTCCGTTCTCCTTCGCCTCTGATGTTCCCAGTGAATACTAGCGAACTGGTGTTCGCTGTGCCTTCTTTTTTGTGCCGTTTGCGTGACGCTTTCGCCCCTCCAACCGGTGGAGTTCGCGCTCGAACTCGGCCACGCTCTGGAAGCTGCGGTAGACGGACGCGAACCGCACGTACGCCACGCGGTCGAGATCGCGAAGCACGGTCAGCGCCTCCTCGCCGATCTGGCTCGACGCCACCTCGTCGGGGACGCCGTTTCGCAGCCGGGCCTCGATCGTGACGGCCGCCCGCTCGACCTCCTCCAGCGCCACCGGCCGCTTGACGCAGGCTCGCACCAGCCCATCCATCAGTTTGCGGCGATCGAACGGCTGGCGGGCGCCGTCACGCTTGACAACAAGCAGCGGCGCCTCCTCGGTGCGCTCGAAGGTGGTGAACCGCTGGCTGCAGACGAGGCACTCCCGCCGGCGGCGGATGGCGCCCCGGCCGGCGACCCGTGAGTCGACGACCTTGGTCTCTCCATGCTCGCAGAAGGGGCAGTTCACGTCATGTGCTCGTTTCTAGATCTTGGGGTCTTCTCCTCCCCCGACCACAACATGTGGTGGATTTCGGGGGCGGGGAGCGACCGCGGGGTAGGTATTCTCCACCCTCGCTCGGACGGACTCCGTCACCTGCCGGTATGCAGGAGGATTGCCGCCGCCACGCCTCGCGGTCAGGCCTGGAGAAGCTCGCTGACGGTGACGCAACGGTAGCCGAGGCGGTCGATCTCGGGCAGCGCGATCCGCAGCGCCTCGACCGTCGGCGTGCGGTCGGCGGGGGTGGATGTGACCCGCGGCCAGCCGTCGTGAAGGTCGACGATCGCGCCCGGCGCCAGCTCGTCGAGGATCGCCGCGGCGATCGCCGCCGGGTCGCGCTCCAGCCAGTCGCTGGGATCGATCGACCACAGCACTGTGGTCGGCAGCATGCGCGCCTCGGCGATCCGCGCGCAGCGCAGAGCGTCCTCGCCGTAGGGCGGCCGGAACAGCTCCGGAGCGTGGCCCAGCAGCCGCTGGCAGCGGGCGATGTCGTGCGCCAGCTCGTCGTCGGTGCAGCGCATTGCGTGCGGGTGGCTGAACGTGTGGTTGCCGATCTCGTGGCCCTCCGCCAGGGTGCGGGCGAGGATCTCCTCCCGCCCCTCGACCGACTCGCCCAGCACGAAGAAGGTGCCGTGTCCGTGGTGCCGCCGCAGCAGGTCGAGGATGTCGGGTGTCTGCGGCGACGGCCCGTCGTCGAAGGTCAGCGCCACCAGCGGCTGGCCCAGACCCTCCCGCGACCTGACGATGCTCATGGGTGAAGCGCGGCCAGCGTGGCGGCGAGGCCGTCGCGCATGCCCACCGCCGGACGCCAGCCCAGCTCGGCGGCGGCCAGCGAGCAGTCCAGGCAGCTTCGGTCGAGCTCGCCCAGCCGCGACGGACGGTGCTGCGGAGCGACGGCCGTGCCCGCCACCGCCTGACAGGCCGCCAGCAGGTCGACCACGTTGGTCTCGGTCTGGGTGCCGATGTTGAAGGCCGGCTGCGAGCCGGCGTACTCGAGCGCGGCGAGGTTCGCGGCGACCACGTCGCCGACGTAGACGTAGTCTCGCGTCTGGCTGCCGTCGCCGAAGATCAGCGGCGTGCCGCCCTCGGTCAGCCGGCCGAAGAAGATCGCCACCACGCCCGCCTCGCCATGGGGATCCTGGCGTGGGCCGTACACGTTGCCGTAGCGCAGGATCACGTGGCGGGTGGCGTAGAGCCTGTTGGAGAGGCCGATGTACTGCTCGGCGCAGAGCTTCGAGATGCCGTACGGCGACATGGCAAGCGCCGGCGTCGACTCCGGGGAGGGGATCACGTCCGCCTCGCCGTAGAGCGCGCCGCCGGTGGACGAAAACACCACCCGTGCGTCGCACGAACGCGCCGCCTCGAGCACCTGGATGGTGCCGCGGACGTTCACGTCGGCGTCGAACGAGGGATCGTCCACCGAGACGCGGACGTCGGCCTGGGCGGCCAGGTGGAAGACCGCCTGCGGGCGCACCTCGTCGAACAGCGACCGCATCGC
>JAWVDZ010000026.1:0-3624 GCA_033856955.1 Gaiellales bacterium | reverse complement strand
CACCCTGCAGGTCACCCTGCGAGACGTCACCCTGCGAGTACTCGCCCTGCGAGTTGTCACCCTGCGAGTCGTCGCCCAGCGAGACCTCGACCACGGACTCGTTGTCATGGGATGTCACGTCATGGCTCGACGAGGCCGGCTCGCTCGACGGCTGGGTGTCCTGGCCCTGGTCGTCGCCCTGGTCGTGGGTGACCGGATCATCCGACTCGGTCGACGTGCCGGTGCTCGCAGCCGGAACCGCGAACGTCTGCTGTGACCCGGTGTTCGGCGTCTGCGCCGGCGCCGACCCCGCGTGACCGGCGGCATACGCCGCGGTGACCCCGAACGTCAGCCCGGCAACGATCACGATCATGATTCGCTTCATCTCATCCTCCTGAAGGTGGTCTCGTACATCTCGTACATGAACCACGCTGCGGGAGCACGAGAGTTACAGCCAGCAGATGAACGCGCACCCGACCTGGCTCCGGCTCGGCGTCCTGCCCGTTGCCTAAGCGGCCAATCGGGGTCAGACCCTGTTGTCTGTCAAGGGGGGTGACGCTCCAAAAGCGTGACGTTCTTGGCGCTTCCGCCTCCCGGGCGGGCCGGACGCGCTCGTAGAAGGGTGAAGCAAACCGTATTCTCTTGCAGTGCGGGCTATGGCACGATGAACCGGTGACCCCAACCATCCTGATCGTCGATGACCATCCGAGTTTCCGCGCAACCGCCCGGGCACTGCTTCAAGAGGAGGGTTACACGGTGATCGGCGAGGCACAGGATGGGGCGTCGGCCCTGATCGCCGCCCGCGAGCTGCGGCCGCAGGTGGTGTTGCTGGACGTCCAGCTCCCGGACACCGACGGATTCGCAGTGGCGGCCGAGCTGACGCAGGCCGCGGATCCGCCGATGGTGGTGCTCACCTCGAGCCGCGATCGCAGCGACTTCGGCCCGCTGATCGCCGAGAGCGGCGCTCGCGGCTTCATCCCCAAGGCCGAGCTGAGCGGGCCAGAGCTCGCCGCGATCCTGGAATGAGCCCGGCCCGCGAACGCCTGGTGGTGCTGGGGGTGGCGGCGGTGCTGACCGCCCTTGCGGTCGCCGCGGAGCTGACCACCGACGTCCACAACGACCACGGCCAGCTGTACATCTCGTTCGGCTTGGCCGTGACCTGGTCATTCGTCGTGGCCGGCCTGGTTGCCCGCCACCGGCGGCCGGAGAACCGCACCGGGCTGCTGATGACGGGAGTCGGGCTGGCATGGGTGCTGAACGCCTTCGTCGATGCGCCGGTCGGCGCGGGCGTCGCCGTCGCCACGGTCAGCTCGAGCCTCTGGGCCGCCGCCCTGCTGCACCTCGTGCTGGCCTACCCGAGCGGGCGCCTGACCACGCGCCGCACGCGGCTGATCGTGATCGCCGCGTACGTCGACACCGCCGGCCTCGCGGCGCTGCTGACGCCGTTCACCGAGCCGCGGCTGGACGGCGCCGACCGCGGCACCGCGCTGAACCCGCTGCTGGTCTCGCACCAGTCCGGGCTGGTGGCGGCGCTCAACGCCGTCTCGCTGGCGTTCGGAATGGCGCTGGTAGCGGCCACGCTGCTCGTCCTGATCCGGCGCTGGCGCGCGGCCACGGTCACGGTGCGCCGCGAGCTGAAGCCGGTGTACCTGACGGGGGTCGTGGCACTGGCCGCGCTGGCCGTGTTCGCTCTGGCGTCACAGGCCTCCGCGGTGCGCAACTCCGGGCTGCCGTTCATCGCCTTCTCTCTTGCGCTCGCCGCCGTACCGCAGGGCTTCCTGTACGGGCTTCTGCGCACCCAGATCGAGCGCTCATCGGCGGTCAGCGGGCTGATCGCGGAGGTCGAGCGAAGCGACGAGCCACACCAGATGCGGGCGGCGCTTCGGCGGGCGCTGGGCGATCCCACGCTCGACCTGGTCTACCGCTGTGAACCGGGGCCGACCTACGTGGACGTGGACGGCGGCCCGATAGACCCACCGCAGCGCACGGCTGCGCGGGCCGTGACCTCGATCGACGCCAACGGCGGGCGCGCGCTCCAGATGGTGCACGACGCGGCGCTTCTCCAGGATCCCGGTCTGTTCGACGCCGCCACGACGGCCGCTGCGATGGCGCTCAAGAACCATGCCCTGACCACCGAGCTGCGATCCCAGCTGGCCGAGGTGGCGGCCTCGGAGCAGCGGCTGCGCGTGCTGCTGGAGAACCTCCGCATGATCGCCGTCAGCCTCGACCTGGACGGCCACATGACCTACGTCAACCCCTTCCTGTGCGAGCTGAGCGGCTGGTCGCGGACGGAGCTGCTGGGCCGCGACTGGCTCGAGGTGTTCAACGGCACCGAGGTTCAGTTCCTGGAACGGATGGCGCGGGACGACGTGCTCCCCTACGAGGAGAACTGGATCCGCACACGATCCGGCAAGATCATCGACGTGGCCTGGAACAACACCGTCACCCGCGACCGCCACGGCCGGGTGGTGGGAGCCACCAGCATCGGCGAGGACATCACCGAGCGGCGGCGGGGAGAGCGGCGGATGGATTTCCAGCTCACGATCGCCCGCGCGCTGGCCGGCGCCGAGCGGCTGGAGGACGTGGCCGAGCCGCTGGTGGAGGCGCTTGGGACGACGTTCACGTCCTGGGCGGCTGTCTACTGGAAGGTCGAGGGCGACACCCTGGACGCGGTGGCGGTGTGGGCGCGCGACGATGTCCCCGAGAGCTTCGTCAAGGCCGTGTATGCGGCCAGGCCGCGGGCGGGGGAGGGAATCGCCGGCGACGTCTGGCAGCGCGGGACTCCACACTGGAAGATCGGTGCCGGCGACGACGTGGTGCTGAACGCACGCCGAGACGACGGGGTCTGCGGCTCGTTCGCATTTCCAATCAAGGCCGGAGGCGTGGTCGATGCCGTCGTCCAGCTCTGCTCCGACGATCCCGTAGTCCCAGACGACAACATGCTCGCCCTGACCGAAGCTGCCGCCGATCGCATCGGCCAGCTGATCGAGCGGCGGCGGGCGGAGCAGGCGGTGATCGAGAGCGAGGCGCGCAAGTCCACAATCCTCTCCTCCGCCCTCGACTGCATCGTCACGATCGACGGCGACGGCAACATCCTCGAGTTCAACCCGGCCGCGGAGCGCACGTTTGGGCGGCGTGCCGAGGACGTGATGGGCAAGGAGATGGCCGAGCTGCTCGTCCCGCCCTCGCTGCGCCAGATGCACCGCGAGGGGCTGCGGCGCCACGTCACCTCCGGAGGCGGCCAGATCCTGGGCGCGCTGGTGGAGCTGACCGGCATGCGCGCCGACGGCTCGGAGTTTCCGATCGAGCTGGCCGTGACCCGGATCGAGGCGCTGGGTGAGCCGATGTTCACCGCCTTCATCCGTGACATCACCGACCGAAAGCGCGTCGAGGCCGAGCTGCGCAACTCGCGCGCCCGGATCGTCAAGGCCGGCGACGACGAACGTCGCCGGCTGGAGCGCAACCTGCACGACGGCGCACAGCAGCGGCTGGTCTCGCTCTCGCTCTCGCTTCGCCTGGCACGAAGCCAGTTCAAGCGCGATCCCGAATCGGCCGACCGGATCCTCGAGGCGGCCGGCGAAGAGCTGGCCGAGGCGCTGGCCGAGCTGCGCGAGCTGGCCCGCGGCATCCACCCCGCGATCCTCA
>JAWVDZ010000025.1:0-3312 GCA_033856955.1 Gaiellales bacterium | reverse complement strand
CCACTGCACGAGCGCGAACTGGAGCCGCACGAGGTCGCCCTTGAGGTAGGCGAAGCGGCTGCCCGAGGTGCGCGCCGCCGCCTCCATGTCGATCAGGCCGAGGCCGTCCGGCCCGGCCAGGTCGAGGTGATCCTTCGGCTCGAAGCCGAACTTCGGCTGCTCGCCGTGCACTGTCAGCGTGAGCGCGTCATCCTCGGAGAGCCCGTCCGCGGCCGTCGGATCGGGGATGTTGGGGATCCGCACCGTGACCTCGGCCAGGCGCACCTCGATCTGTGCCAGCAGTGCCTCGTCGTCGGCCTGCCGCGCCTTCAGGGCGGACTGCTTGGCGATCCCGATCGTGGTGTCGTCGCCCTTCTGCTTGGCCTCGGCGATCGCCTTGGCGGCCGCGTTTCGCTCCG
Source organism: Gaiellales bacterium (assembly GCA_033856955.1). Taxonomy (GTDB): domain Bacteria; phylum Actinomycetota; class Thermoleophilia; order Gaiellales; family JAICJC01; genus JAICYJ01. Next base: position 2,914 of record JAWVDZ010000025.1, on the reverse strand, counting down.
CCCGTACCGTCTCGACCTCGGCCAGCAGCTTGCGCCGCTCAGCGTCCAGCTTCAGGAACTCGTCCACCAGCTCGCCGGCTCCCCGCCGCGCCAGCGCGGCGCGCACCTCGTCGGGGTTGGAGCGGATCAGTTTGGCGTCGATCATGCTCGTGCTGACACTAGCGATTCCAGGAAACGGGCGACGCCGTCCTCCTCGACGCTGGGCACCATCCCCTGGGCGTGCTCCAGCAGCACCGGGTCGGCGTCCGCCACCGCCAATCCCAGGCCGGCCTCCTGGAGCAGCTCGATGTCGTTGCCTCCGTCGCCAAACGCGACAACGTGTTGAGGATCGATGCCGGCGCGCCGGCAGACCCAGTGCAGGGCGCTGCCCTTGGAGACGTCCGGCTGGGCGACCTCGAGGAAGAACGGCAGCGACTTGGCGATGAACACGCGGCGGCCGAAGATCTCGCGCAGCTCGATCTGAAGCGCGTCCAGCAGCTCCGGCTCGCCCACCACCACGATCTTGGTGGTGGGCTCGGTCAGCCAGCGCTCGAGGTCGCCGACCGGGTGGGCCTCCAGCTTGGCGTGGCGCGCGTACTCGAGCGCGTACAGGTTCAGCTCGTCGACGTACAGCTCGTCGTCGACGTAGACGTTGCAGTGCTGGTCGCGCGTGCGGCAGGCCGCGATCACCTCGCGCGCCAGCTCGACCGGCATCGGGTCGTGGAACAGCCACTCGCCGGTCTGGGGGTCGGCCACCAGCGCGCCCTGGTAACAGATCAGCGGCGCGGTCACCCCCAGCTGCAGTGCGAACGGCCGCGACGACCTCAGCATCCGTCCCGTTGCCACGATCGGCACCACGCCGGTGGCGGCCGTCGCCTTGACCGCCGCGATCAGACGCGGCGTCAGCTCCAGGCTGGCGCCCAGGATGGTGCGGTCGAGGTCCATGGCGACCGCCTGGACGGCGGCCGGGTCGAGGGTGTCGGGCAGCTCGAGCATCGTCAGTGCTGATCCTGCGAGAGGTAGGCCGCGATCTGATCGACGTCGCCGCCTCCCAGCAGCCCCGCCGGCATGCCCGGCCGGCCGTCGATCACCGCCCGGCGCACCTGCTCGCGGTCGGGCCGGTGTGCCGCGGCGAGCAGGTTGCCGGCGCGCGGAACGGGCGCCGCGGAGCCCGCCCCCACGCCGTGGCAGGCGGCGCACTTCTGCATGTAGAGCTCGCGCTGGTGCTGCAGCGTGCTCTTGCCACCGCATCCGGAGGCGACCAGCAGGATGGCGATAAGGACGGGAACGGCAGCGGTTCGCACCCATCGAGCGTATCCTTCGGCTGCGATGGATGACGCCGACAGGACTCTCTGCGATTTGATCCAGAACGACTTCCCGGTCGTCGAGCGGCCGTACGCCGCGCTCGGGGAGCGGCTTGGGACGAGTGAGGACGACGTGCTGGAGCGGGTTTCGCAGCTGCGCAAGGATCGCATCATCCGCCAGATCTCGGCCATCTTCGACACCCGCCGGCTGGGCTACGTGTCGTGCCTGGTGGCCGCCCGCACGTCCGCCGAGCGAGCCGACGCGGCGGCCGAGGTGATCAATACCCATCCTGGCGTGACGCACAACTACGAGCGCGAGCACGACTTCAACATCTGGTTCACCGTCGGAATCCCGCCCAACTCGCGGCTGGGGCTCGACCGAACGGTCGAGCTGCTGGGCGAGATGGCCGAGGTTGACTCGATCCGACCGCTGCCGGCGCTGCGCTTCTTCAAGATCGGCGTCGACCTCGATATCCAGGGCGGTCGCGACCCGGGCGCCAAGCGTGCCAAGCGCGAGCCCACCGCGGTGGCGCCGCCGGCCGAGGAGATGACCGAGCGTGACATTGCGGCGGTGCGGGCGCTGCAGGGCGACCTTCGCACCGTCCCCGAGCCGTTCGCCGGCCCGGCCGAGCGGGGCGGGTTCTCGGTCGAGGAGCTGCTCCAGCGGGCGGAGCAGTTCCACGCCACCGGCCAGATGCGCCGCTTCGCCGCGGTGCTCTACCACCGCTCGGCGGGCTTCGTCTTCAACGGCATGGGCGTCTGGAAGGTACCGGAGGAGCAGGTGGACGAGATCGGCCAGCTGATGGCCGCCTACCGCGGCGTCTCCCACTGCTATCAGCGTCCGACGTACCCCGACTGGCCCTACAACCTGTTCTCGATGACGCACGGGCGCACCAAGCAGGAGTGCGAGGACGTGCTGGACGCGATCTCGGACGAGACCGGCCTCCGCGAGCGGATCACGCTCTACTCGACCAAGGAGTGGAAGAAGACGCGGCTCGTCTACTTCAGCCCCGACGCCGAGGAGTGGGAGCGACAGCACGCGCCGGAGCTGCAGCCGGCCTAGGAGCCTATCTCGGTAGGGCGCGCGGCGTCTCGCGGCGTCATCGCGTCGCCCTGCCGCGCCGTTCGATCACGCCCATAGGCTCCGTCTATGAACGCGATCGCCCGCCACGCCATGGCTCGCGCTGCCACTCGCGAGCCATCCACGCGACCTACCGGGATAGGCTCTTTAGCCGCCGTGCATGGCGTCGGCGCCGACGTACTCGTAGATCAGACGGCCGCCGTGGCTGAAGCCCTGCTTGGCGTAGAAGTCGGGGATGCCCAGCTCCTGGTCATCCGGGGTGACGCGTAGCTCGATCGAGCCGATGCCGCGCCGCCGGCACTCCGAAACGGCGGTGCGCAGCAACCGCGCGCCGAGGCCCTGGCCGCGGGCCGAGGGCTGCACCCAGATCTCCTCGATCTCGGCGCTGGCGCCGCCGCTGGCCGAGATCCGGATCGTCGTCGCGGCGACGCCCTTGTCACCCGCCAGCGTGAAGAAGCCACGGCCGGGATCGTCCAGGATCGCCTCCACGTTCTGCCCCAGATGCGCGACTTCGCGCCCCTCGTGGCTGAAGAAGGCCTTCAGCAGCCCG
>JAWVDZ010000024.1:0-5259 GCA_033856955.1 Gaiellales bacterium | reverse complement strand
CTGTACAAGCAGGCCGAGGACATCCTGCTCGGCCCGGACGGCCAGGTGCCGGTGCTGCCGATCTACTGGTACACCTACACCTCCCAGGAGGCCGTGGATATCCAGAAGACCTTCAACATCAACCTGCTCGACCAGATCGACCTGACCCAGGTCAAGGTCACCAACTAGTCGGGAATCACGCCACCGGCGGCGGGGCCTGCATGGCCCGCCGCCGGTGGCCTGTCGGCTTCGAGCAGACGGAGACGAGAAGGGTATGATGGTTCAATGACGACGTTCGTGCTTCGCCGGCTGTTCTGGACGGTGCCGGTGGTTCTGCTCGTGATCCTCCTGACCTTCCTGATGATGCGGCAGATCGCAGGAAACCCGTTCCGGAAGTCGGAGCGTGCGGTGACCGTCAGTCAGCAGGCGAACTTCAATCGCAAGTTCCACCTCAACGACCCTTGGTGGAAGCAGTACCTCTACTACACCAAAGGCGTCTTCACGTTCGACCTCGGTCCCTCGCTGGTGCTGCGAAACCAGGACGTCAACGACATCGTCAAGGAGCACTTCCCGGTCTCCCTGCAACTGGGCGCCCTGGCATTCATCTTCGCACTCGGGATAGGCATCCCGCTGGGGGTGGTATCGGCGCTCAAGGCGAACTCGGTCTACGACTACGCGGCGATGACCGTGTCAAATGTCTTCTACGCGGTCCCGAGCTTCCTGGTCGCCACGCTGATGATCTACTTCTTCGCCCTCAAGTGGGGTGATCTGACCGGCCTTCCGACCAGCGGCTGGGGATCGAACTCGGCCAAGATCATGCCGGCGATCGCGCTCGGCATCGGCCCCATGGCCTACTTCGCGCGGCTGCTTCGCGGCACCGTGCTGGAGACGCTGCAGCAGGATTACATCCGCACCGCCCGCGCCAAGGGCCTCCGCCACCGGCGCGTCGTGGTGCTGCACGTGATGCGCAACTCGCTGATACCGGTGGTGACCGCGGCCGGCCCGCTGCTCGGCTATACCATCACCGGCTCCTTCATCGTCGAGCTGATCTTCAACGTGCCCGGCATTGGCCAGTACTACGTCACCGCCATCCAGGCACGCGATTACTCGGTGACGATGGGGCTGACGGTGCTGCTGTCCGTGATCATCATCGTTGCCAACCTGTTCGTGGACATCGCGTACGGGTTCCTTGATCCACGTACCCGGGAGGCGAGGTCCTGATGCTGAGACGACGTGAGCCGGCCGTGGCGGTGCCCGGACAGGCGGTCCCCCCGGTGGCCGCGATGGAGGCGGGCGCCCCGATCCGGCAGACCAGCCTCTGGCGCGACGCCTGGGTTCGCTACCTCCGGAACCGGGGCGCGGTGGCGTGCGGCATCGTGTTCTTGATGCTGCTGCTGTACTGCATCCTGGCTCCCGTGTTCTCGCCCTACGACCCCAATGCGGTCGACTTCAAGCTCGCGCACCAGAGCATCAGCTGGCACCATCCGCTGGGCACCGACAAGTACGGACGCGACCTGTTCACGCGCACCGCGCTGGGCGGGCGGATCTCGATCGGGATCGGCTTCGGCGCAACCATCGCCATCCTCGGCATCGGCGTGCTCTACGGCTCGATCTCGGGGTTCGTGGGTGGCAAGCTGGACAACGGCATGATGCGCCTGCTGGACGCGCTGTACGGCCTGCCGTATCTGCCGTTCGCGATCATCACGCTGGCGATCGTGGGGACGGTGACCTTCTGGACGATGGTGGTCGCGCTCTCGATCGCCAGCTGGTTCACCACCGCGCGCATCGTCCGTGGCCAGATCATCACCTTGAAAGAGAACGACTACGTGCGGGCAGCGCAGAGCCTGGGTGCGCGCTGGTACCGCGTGCTGGGGCGCCACGTGCTGCCCAACACCATGGGCGTGCTGGTGATCGCGGTGTTCCTCGAGCTGCCGGGCGTGATCCTGGGCGAGGCCTTCCTCTCGTTCATCGGTCTCGGCATCAACCCGCCGGACGCGTCGTGGGGCTCGATGGCGCAGGACGGGCGCGAGGCCTACCGCCTGTACCCGATGGAGATCATCATCCCGAGCGTGGCAATCGGCACGCTGGTTCTGTGTGCGAACTTCATCGCAGACGGCCTGCGTGACGCCCTCGACCCCCGCACCCGGGAGACATAGGGGTGCCGCTGCTCGAGGTAAACGACCTTCGCACCCACTTCTTCACCCGGGAAGGTGCGGTGCGCGCGGTCGACGGCGTCAGCTTCTCGCTCGAGAAGGGCGCGACGCTCAGCATCGTGGGAGAGTCCGGCTGTGGGAAGTCCGTCACCGCGCTCTCGCTGATGGGCCTCATCCCCAAGCCGCCGGCCGAGATCGTGGGCGGCTCGATCATGTTCAACGGCCAGGAGCTGGTGGGACTGGCCGAGCACGATCTGGAGGACATCCGGGGACGCCAGATGGCGATGATCTTCCAGGATCCGATGACCTCGCTGAACCCGACTCTGACGATCGGCACGCAGATCATCGAGACGCTGGAGCGACACCTCAAGCTGGGCAAGGCGGAGGCGCGGAAACGGGCGGTGGAGCTGCTCGAGGAGGTGCGGATCCCGAACGCCGCCGCCCGCCTGAACGACTACCCGCACCGGTACTCGGGCGGCATGCGCCAGCGCGTGATGATCGCGATCGCGCTGTCCTGCCGGCCGCAGCTGCTGATCGCCGACGAGCCCACCACGGCGCTGGACGTCACCGTCCAGGCTCAGGTGCTCGATCTGCTCGACGACCTGCGGAAAGAGCACGAGATGGCGATGATCCTGATCACCCACGACATGGGCGTTGTCGCCGAGGCGGCGGACGAGGTGCTGGTGATGTACGCCGGCCAGATCGTCGAGAGCGCCGGTGTGAACGAGCTGTTCGACAAGCCCGAGCACCCGTACACCGAGGCGTTGCTGGGCGCGCTGCCGACGATCGACGAGGAGACCTCGCGCGACTCGCGGCTGGTGGCGATTCCCGGCCGCCCACCCGACCTGGTCGCTCCCCCTCCCACCTGCCGTTTCGCCCCCCGCTGCCCGTACGCCTCGCTGGGTGACTCATGCACGGTGGAGCCGCCCGAGCTGCGCGAGATCCGCACCGGCCACTTCGTCCGGTCGGCCCACCCCACCTCCGAACGGGTGCGCGCCGAGGAGACGATCGCATGAGCGACGACAACGGCGCGCTGCTCAAGGTCGACGGCCTCGAGAAGTACTTCCCGGTCAAGCACGGCGTGCTGATAGAGAGGACCGTTGATTACGTCAAGGCGGTCGACGGGGTCAGCTTCGATCTGAAGGAGGGCGAGACGCTGGGCTTGGTGGGCGAGTCCGGGTCGGGCAAGTCCACCACCGGCTACTGCGTCCTGCAGCTGACCAAGCCGACCGCGGGCTCGGTGCGATTCCAGGGCGAGGAGCTGACCACGATGTCGCGGGGAGACCTGCGCAAGATGCGCCGCGACATGCAGATCGTGTTCCAGGATCCCTATGCCTCGCTCAACCCGCGCATGACGGTCGGCAACATCGTCTCCGAGCCGCTCGAGATCCACGGCATCGGCACCCGCCGGAGCCGGGCCGAGAACGTTCGCCGGCTGCTCGAGGTGGTCGGGTTCAACCCCGACTTCACGAACCGCTACCCGCACGAGTTCTCCGGCGGCCAGCGGCAGCGGATCGGCATCGCTCGCGCGCTGATGCTGAACCCGAAGCTGATCGTGTGCGACGAGCCGGTCTCCGCGCTGGACGTCTCGATCCAGGCCCAGATCCTGAACCTGCTGAAGGATCTTCAGCGCGACTTCGGGCTCACCTACCTGTTCATCGCACACGACCTCGCCGTCGTCCGCACCATGAGCGACCGGATCGCGGTCATGAACAAGGGAAAGCTGGTCGAGGTGGGACCGGCCCATCAGGTGTACTCGAACCCCCAGGATCCCTATACCAAGGCGCTGCTGTCGGCCGTTCCCGTTCCGGACCCGCGCAAGATGAAGGAGCGCAAGCAGCAGCGGCGCCAGTTCGAGCACGTCCTGGCCGAGACGTTGGAATGACCTCGCCGCGGTGACCAGGCGCAGAGCGGCGGTCGCCGTCGTCCTTCTGGTGGCCGCCCTGGTCGTGGTCGCCGGGATCGAACGCAGCCGCGATCACGGCACCAGCCACCCGCCCCCTGCCGCAGCCCAGCCTGAGTGGACGCTCGCCCGCGCGATGTCGCTGCGGCGGAGCTACACGGCCGCCGCGCAGATCGGATCGCAGATCTACGTCGCCGGCGGGATGGTGGGCGAGACCGGCCGCCCGCTGACCGCGTTTCAGCGCTTCAACCCGGCACGGAACTCGTGGACGACGCTGCGGCAACTGCCGGTGGCGACCAGGTCGGCCGCCGCCGCCGCCATCGGCCGCACGATCTACTTCACCGGCGGACAGGACGCCCACGGCACCACGGCGCGAGTCTGGGCGTACGACCTCGACCACCCCGGCTGGGTGGCCCGCGCACCGCTGCCGGAACCGCGGTTCAACCACCAGGCGGTGGCGGCCGGGCGGCGGCTGTACGTGATCGGCGGCTACGCCGGCACCAGCGAGCACGACAACGTCTGGATCTACGATCCCGGCACGGATCGCTGGACGGACGGGCCGTCGCTGCCGAAACCGCTGCATGCCTTCGGCGCCGTCCTCTTCAAGGGCGAGATCTGGGCGATCGGCGGACGCCGCGGCGCCCAGGTGCTGCGCTCGGTCTGGATCCTCGATCCCACAACCGGCGTCTGGCGGGCCGGGCCGTCACTGCCCAAGCCGATGGAGCTGCTGGGCGCGGCCGTGGACGGGTCGCAGATCCACGCCATGATCGAATCGACGCACGAGATCTACGACTCGCACAGCGGCAGGTGGCGGCCGGGCCCGGCGCCGGAGGTTCCGCGCCACGCGCTGTCCCTGTTCCACGCCGACGGCGCCCTGTACGCCATTGGCGGGTGCACGGTCGCCCTGCACGACAGCCCGATCGTCGAGCGCCTGGCGGACAGCCCCTAAAAGCGCCTCACGGGTCAGCCGAGCCACGCGGCGGCCAGCCGCGGGCCGCCGAGGGCGTCGTAGAGCAGGTCGCGGACGCGCGGTGCCACCAGCAGCTGCGTCTGTCCGAACGCGATCGGGATCACGATCCGGCTCGAGATCAGCCGTCGCTCGGCCTCGACGTAGAGGCCGGCGCGCTCCCGCGGATCGGCGGCGGCATGGGCGGCGTCGAGCGGTGCCGCGGGGGCACCGGTGGCGGCCGTGATCGGGGCGAGCAGCGCGTCCGGCGACGGGTA
>JAWVDZ010000023.1:0-5980 GCA_033856955.1 Gaiellales bacterium | reverse complement strand
GCCCTGATCGTCATCGCAGTGATCGTGATCCTGCTGATCCTGTTCATGATCGCCGCCTACAACGGCATGATCCGCAGCCGCAACAAGGTGGACGAGGCATGGAGCGGCATCGACGTGCAGCTCAAGCGCCGGCACGACCTGATCCCCAACCTGGTCGAGACCGTGAAGGGCTATGCCGCTCACGAACGGGAGACGTTCCAGGCTGTGACGGACGCCCGGGCACGGGCGATGGGCGCCAGCGGTCCGGCCGCGGCCGGTGCCGCCGAGGGCATGCTGTCGCAGGCGCTGGGCCGGCTGTTCGCCGTCGCCGAGGCCTATCCCCAGCTGCGCGCCACCGAGAACTTCCAGCAGCTGCAGAACGAGCTGACCAACACCGAGGACCAGATCGCGGCCGCTCGGCGGATCTACAACGGCAACGTGCAGTCGTTCAACAGCAGCATCCAGGTGTTCCCCAACTCGATCATCGCCGGCATGGGCGGATTCAGCCGCCGCGAGTTCTTCGAGATCGAGGATGCCGGGGATCGAGAGCCGGTGAAGGTCGACTTCTCGACTCCGCCCTCGGTGGCGGCGCCGGCCGCACCCGAGCCGCCGACGGACACGACCCCACCAGCTCAGGGCTAGCGCCATGCCGCACGTGTTGGTGCTGGGGGCAAAGGGTCTTGGCCGCACCGTGGCCGAGCACATGATCGAACTCGGCTGGGAGGCGACCGGCGTCTCACGCTCGCAGGAGACTGCCGACGCCTTTCCAGGACGGAGCGTGGTCGCCGACGTCTCCCATCCGGACCAGCTGAGCCGAGTGGTCGCAGAGGCAGGCGACATCGACCTGGCCGTGAACGCGATCTCGCCCAAGGGCCGGTTCGGCGGCGGCGATCTGATCACGACTGACGAGCGGGCGATGTCGCCCTACCTCGAGCAGCTGCTCCCGGCGGTGTTCGGCTTCTATCGCATCGTCGGCGCTGCGATGGTGGCCCGCGGGTCGGGCACGATCGTCCAGGTGACGGGCGGGTCCGCTCGCCGGGCGCTGCCGGGGCGGGCGCCCTGGGGGGCGGGCGCGGCCGCCACCCGCGCCCTGTCCCAGGCGGCGGCCAACGAGCTGCGCGCCGGCGGGGTGCACGCCTGCCTGCTGATCTGCGACGGCTCCTTCGGCGAGCCGGGCAACGACCATGGCGGTGAGAAGATCGACACCGTCGAGCTGGCCAAGACGGTGCACTTCATCCACGACCAGGGCCACTCCGCCTGGACGCACGAGCTGGTGGTCACGCCCATCGGCGACCGTTGGACGCCGTAGACGGGTGAGACGCACCTCTGGTGCCTGGCAACGCGGAACGGGGTGCCTGGCACCACCGAGCCACGACCCTGCGATGCGAGCAGCAGCTCGACCGTGCCAGGCACCGGCCTGTCGGCCGTTGCCAGGCACGGTATGGGGTGACCTAGCTGCGAGCTCGACGTGGTACTACGCGAACGCGGCCAGCGCCCTGGCCCAGCGATCCTCGTCGTCAGCGACGCCCTCACCGCGGTCGCTTGCGCAGGCTGAGATCAGCTCCGCAAGCGCGGTGACGGCGGCCAGGTCGCCGGTGGCGCAGATCTCCACCAGTCCGGCGGCGTAGAGGTAGTCGCCGGTCAAGAGCGCCAGGTCGCGATCGTCCTGGGCGAACAGACGCGACCGTCCGCCGTGCAGCAGGTAGCCCTCGCGGATCATCTCGACGCCCAGCAGGTGGCTGTCAGGGCAGCGGCCCTGGTACTCGGCCGCCGGGGGGTCGCCGGGCAGGAGCGCGGCCGCCCACAGCGGACTGTCGGCGGCAGCTCGCGCCCGGATCTGCTCGAGCACGCTCACCGCCCGAACTCGCGCGCGGCCGCGATCGTCAGCTCGACCTGCTCGGCGGTGTGCGCCAGCGACGGCATCATCGCCTCGAACTGCGACGGCGCGAGGTAAACGCCGCGCTCCAGCATGTGGGCATGGAAGCGCGCGTAGCGGTCGGTGTCGGAGCGGGCGGCGTCGGCGAAGCTGTGCACCGGACCGTCATGGAAGAAGGCGGTCATCATCGCCCCCAGCCGGTTCACGGTCACCCCGGGCGCTGCGAGTCCGGCCGCCAGCTCGGCGGACGTCCGCTCCAGATGCTCGTAGGCCTCCGGCTCGCGCAACAGCTCGAGCGTCGCCAGCCCGGCTGCCATCGCCAGCGGGTTGCCGGAGAGCGTGCCGGCCTGGTAGACGTCGCCCAGCGGCGCCAGCCGCTCCATCACGTCGCCGCGGCCGCCGAAGGCCGCCGCCGGGAGGCCGCCGCCGACGATCTTGCCCAGGCAGGTGAGGTCAGGCCGCACGGCCAGCCGCTCCTGCGCGCCGCCGTAGGCGACCCGGAATCCGGTGATCACCTCGTCGGCGATCAGCAGCGCCCCGGTGCCGTTGCAGATCGTGCGCAAGCCCTCCAAGAACCCCGGCAGTGCCGGCACGACGCCCATGTTTCCGGCCACCGGCTCGACGATCACGCAGGCCAGATCGTCGGCGTGGGCCTCGGCCAGTGCGCGCGCCGCCGCCAGGTCGTTGTACTCGCAGATCAGGGTGTCGGCCGTAACGGCCGCCGGAACTCCGGGAGTCGACGGGATCGCCAGCGTGGCCAGGCCGGAGCCGGCCTGCGCCAGCAGCGCATCGACGTGGCCGTGGTAGCCGCCCGCGAACTTGAGGATCTTGCTTCGCCCGGTGTGCGCGCGCGCCAGCCGCACGGCGCTCATGGTGGCCTCGGTGCCGGACGAGACGAAGCGCACCAGGTCGACCGACCGCACGGCCTCGACCACCGCCGTCGCCAGCTCGACCTCGAGCGCGGTGGGAGCGCCGAAGCTGGTTCCGTCCGCGGCCGTCCGCGTGACCGCCTCGATCACCCGCGGGTGCGCATGGCCGGCGATCAGCGGCCCCCACGAGAGCACCCAATCGACGTAGCGGTTTCCGTCGGCGTCGATCAGCCAGCCGCCTTCGCCGCGGGCGACGAACAGCGGGTGGTCGCGCCCCACTGACCGCATCGCCCGCACGGGGCTGGAGACGCCGCCGGGGATCACTCGGCAGGCCTCGTCGAACAGGCGTCGTGAGACCGCCTCGGTTCGCGGAGTCCCTACGACAGCCACGCGGCTGCCCGCGACGCGTGGTAGGTGATGATCAGATCGGCGCCGGCTCGCTTGATCGCCGTCAGCGCCTCCAGCGCCGCCGCTCGCTCGTCCAGCAGCCCGTCGCGGGCGGCCGTTGTCAGCATCGCGTACTCGCCGCTGACCTGGTACGCCGCGATCGGGGCGAGCGTCTCCTCGCGCACCCGCCGGATCACGTCGAGGTACGGCATCGCGGGCTTCACCATCACCATGTCCGCGCCCTCCTCGATGTCCAGCAGCACCTCGCGCATGGCCTCGTTGCCGTTGGCGGGATCCATCTGGTAGCCACGCCGGTCGCCCTCCTGAGGCGCGGAGTGCGCTGCGTCGCGGAACGGGCCGTAGAAGGCGGACGCGAACTTGGCCGAGTAGGCCAGGATCGCCGTCTCGGACAGCCCGTCGCCGTCCAGCGCCGCCCGGATCGCCCGCACGCGGCCGTCCATCATGTCGCTGGGCGCCACGATGTCGGCCCCGGCCTGGGCGTGCGACACCGCGGTCTGAGCCAGCAGCTCGAGCGTGATGTCATTGTCAACACGGCCGTCGCGCAGCACCCCGCAGTGGCCGTGCGACGTGTACTGGCACAGACAGACGTCTGTGATCAGCGCCAGATCGGGCACCGAGAGCCGCAGCGCGCGCAGCGCCATCTGCACGATGCCCTCGTCGTCGTAGGCCGAAGTGGCGGCCTCGTCCTTGTGATCCGGCAACCCGAACAGGATCACCGCAGGCACGCCGGCCGCGTGCACGGCGGCGGCCTCCTCGACCAGCGTCTCGATCGAGTGATGGAGCTGCCCTGCCAGCGATTCGATCGGCGTCGCAGGGCCGCTGCCGGCCCGCACGAACAGCGGTTGCACGAGATCTGACGGGGCGATCCGCGTCTCGCGCACCATGCCGCGCAGGGCGTCGGTGCGGCGCAGCCGTCGCAGGCGGGTAACGGGGAAACTCATGCGGCGGATTGTAACCCGGGGCTTTACATGTACACGCGGCGGGAATAAGCTTGCCACGAATGGACTTCAGCGAAGGGGCAATGATGGAGACGCAGGAGCACGAGCTTGACTACTCGAATGAGGCGCTGAGAAAGCTCGGTTCGCGCATCCGGCATCTTCGCCGCAAGCGGGCCATGACTCAGCGCGATCTCTCGTTCGACGGCTGCTCGTACAGCTACCTGGCTCGTATCGAAGCCGGCGACCGCCGCCCCAGCCCGCGCGTGCTGGCCGAGATCGCACGCCGACTGGGCGTGAGCCCCGAGGAACTGGCGGGCGAGATGACCGCCGACCAGCGCAGCCGTTCCCTGGAAGTGCTGGACGCGATGATGATGATCCGCCTGCAGCAGTTCGAGGAGGCCGAGGAGATGCTGCGCGGCGTGCTGCGCGAGGCCGAGGTCGAGGCGGACACCGAGCGGATGAGCGAGTGCTACGAGGGGCTCGGCCTGATCGCCGCCCGCCGCGGCCGCGACGGCCACGCCCTGAAGCTGTTCCGCCAGGCGCTCGACGTCGGCGATCCTCCCCATCCCGCCCAGCGTCCCGACCTCTACATCGAGCTGGCCCGCCTGTACATCGGCTCCGGCGACGCCGCACGGGCGATCGCGCTGATGAACGAGTGCGCCGAGCGGCTCCGCACCCAGCCCGGCCGCGACCTCGCCAAGCTGGTCCGCTACACGCTGCTCCTGAGCCAGGCATACACCGACGCCGGCGACTACGGCAGCGCCGGATCGGTGCTGGCAGATGCCCTCCGGGACGGCGCCGAGGAGGTCGACCTGCACAGCCGGGCGCGGGCCTACTACTCGCTCTCGCGGCTCTACGCGACCACCGGCCAGGTCGGGCAGGCGATCGCCTACGCCGATCGCGCGCTTGCGATCTACGAGCTGATGGACGACAACGACGCGCTCTCCGACGCCCACCTCCTGTACGCGCAGAACCTGCTCGATGCGGGCGAGACGGAGCGCGCGGCGACCCACCTGGCGGCGGCTCGCACGCTGCTCGGCGCCCGGCCCGGATCGCTCGACCTCGGCTTCGTGGTTGTCGAGGAGGCGCGCTGCGCGCTTCAGATGGGCGACACCGATCTTGCCACGGCCAAGGCCCGCGAGGGTGTGGAGCTGCTCGCAAACGGCGCCATGCCGGGACAGCTGGGCGACGCCTACCTGGTGCTGGCGCGCGTCTACGACGAGCTGAACGACGCCGAGCGCGCCGAGTGGGCGTACACGGCGGCGATCGACTCGATCCAGCAGCAGAACGGCTGGACGCGCGAGCTGGCCAAGGCCTACCGCTGGTACGGCAAGTTCCTCAAGCGGATGGGCCGCGCCGAGGCAGCGCTGGAGGCATTCGAGCTGGCAGCCGACCTCGCGCCGTCCAACCAGGACGCGCTCGCTCCCACGCCGCAGTCCGGCGGCGTCGAGAGCCGCATCACCGCAGAGCAGTAGCGCACGCCGGCACTACCCGGCGCCCTGCGGGGGCGGCGGGGGTGGTACAGGCGCGGGCGGGTGCACCTCGACCGGTACCTCGATCGGTATCGGTGCGCCGGCCCACGACTCCAGCCCGATCCGGCCCCGGAAGAACGAGACCATCTCGCGGCCGACCGCGACCAGCGGCAGCGTCACGAACACGCCGGGAAGCCCGTACAGCTGCGCACCCGCCAGCAGGGCGAAGATCACCAGCAGTGGGTGCACGCCGACCGCTCCACCCATCAGCTTCGGGATCACGATGTGGCCCTCGATCTGATGGATGAAGAGGAAGGCCAGCGCCACCGCGATCGCCGCGGAAGGCGACTCGGCCAGCGCGACGACCATCGGCGGGATCGCTCCGATCCAGGGCCCGACGTAGGGGATCACCTCGACCACCGCGACGAAGGCGCCGAA
>JAWVDZ010000022.1:0-2910 GCA_033856955.1 Gaiellales bacterium | reverse complement strand
CGAAGCATCCCGGCGTGACCGTGCAGAGCGGGAACGTGTTCTCGGGCACCGCAGCCGCGCGCGCGGCCGCCGGCGGGTCGCCCGCCTACCTCAACCACGACGTTCTGCTGGGCCGAAACACGGTGCGCCTCGACGCCCGCTTCGACCTTGTCTCGCAGTCCACGCGGGCAGGGCTCGCGGCCGTCAAGACGTCCGCCGGTCGCACGATCGGGATCGTCTTCGTCGGCACCGGTGGCAAGCTCGGCTTCAAGGATGCGATCACCGGCGGGACGACCATGAGCAGCCGCAAGGTCTCGCGCGGCGCATGGCACCGGCTCGAGCTGCAGCTCTCGGTGGGTGCGGCTGACCGCGTCCAGATCTCGCTGGACGGCGCGTCGGCGCTCGACCTGAGCGGTGACCTCGGCAGCGCCGCCGTCGGCCGGCTGCTGCTGGGCGACACCGCCTCCGGCCGCACGTTCGTCGAGCTGTTCGACGACGTCCTGCTCGAAGCCTCCTCCTAAGCCGACCCTACCCGGCGTCGGGCAGCTGACCGATCACGGTCTGCTCCGTGAGCCACGTGCGGATCGCGTCCATGAACGCCTTCGGCTGCTCGACGAACGTCATGTGAGCGGCCTTCTCGATCACCACCAGCCGCGATCCCGCCACCTCGGCGTGGATCTCCTCCGACCTGGCCAGCGTGCACGTGCGATCGAACCTGCCGGAGATCACCAGCATCGGCTTGGACACCCAGCGCAGGTGGTCGATCCACTCGAAGCCGCCGTAGCCGTCGGAGGCGAAGTGCGCCAGCACCTCGGGTGCGTACACCGTCTCGTCCTTCTCCACGAACGTGCGGTAGGCGTCGCCCATCTCCCAGAAGTGGAACGGCATCTGCGACTCGGCCACCTCGCGGGCCTCGGTGGCGGTCGAGATGCTGGCCTCCATCGCCCACGAGCGGCGGATCTGGTCGCGCATCGCCGCGGGCTCGAACCGCTCGATCTCGCGCTCAACATCGGCCATCAGCGCCTCGCTCGAAGCGGCGCCACTCGAGATCACGTAGGTGCGCGCCGTGCCCCGTTCCAGCGCGTGCGACAGCGAGACGATTGCGCCGAACGAGTGCCCGAACAGCGAGAACTCCTCCAACCCGAGCGCCCGCGCCAGCCGGTCGACGTCCTGCGCGAACACCTGGATCGACAGCGTGGCCGGATCGACGCGCTCGGACAGCCCCTGTCCGCGCATGTCCACGTAGATCAGGCGCAGCCCGGCGCCCGACAGCGGGTCGAGCCAGGGGTGCAGCTCGTGGTGGTCGAGCCCCGGGCCGCCGTGAAGCAAGATCAGCGGGTGGCCGTTGCCAACCTCGACGACGTTCAGGGAGACGCCGTCCTCCAGCTCGACCATCCGCGGGGTGCCGTCAGCCATTCATCTTCCGGTACCCGAGGGCGTGCTCGGCCTGGAGCATCTTGTGGATCTGGGTGGTGCCCTCGTAGATGATCGGGGCGCGCGAGTTGCGGAAGTACCGCTCCACCGGATACTCGGCCGAGTAGCCGTAGGCGCCGTGCACCTGGATCGCCAGGTGGGCGGCGTTGAAGGCGCTCTCTGTGGCGTGCCACTTCGCCAGCGACGTCTCGCGGGTGTTGCGCTCGCCCTTGTTCTTCTTCCAGGCGGCCTGCATCACCAGCAGCCGGCTGGTCTCGTAGCCCAGCACCATGTCGGCGATCATGTCCTGCACCATCTGATAGCGGCCGATCTGCTGGCCGAAGGTCTTGCGCTCGTTGGCGTACTTGACGCTTGCCTCGAGGCAGGCGCGGACGACGCCGACCGCTCCCGCCGCGACCGTGAACCGCCCCTGATCCAGGGAGTGCATCGCGATCTTGAAACCCTCGCCCTCGCTGCCGACCAGGTTCTCGGCCGGGATCTCGACGTTGTCGAAGAACAGCTCGCCGGTCGAGCCGGCCCATATGCCGAGCTTATTGGGGATGCGGCGGGCCTCGATCCCGTCCCAGTCCATCTCGATGATGAAGGCGCTGATGCCCTTGTGGGCGGCGGCCGGATCGGTCTTCGCGAACACCAGCCCGTAGTGTGCCTCTGTCGCGTATGAGATCCAGCTCTTCTGGCCGTTCAGCCGGTAGCTGCCGTCGGGTTGCTTGATCGCCGTGGACAGCATCGCCGCCACGTCCGAGCCCGCCGCGGGCTCGGTGAGGCCGAAGCAGCCGAGCTTCTCGCCCTTCGCCATCGGCGTCAGGTAGCGCCGCTTCTGTTCCTCGCTGCCGAACTTGAGCAGCGAGAGCGAGTTGAGGCCGACGTGCACCGAGATCAGCGTCCGGAAGGCCGACTCGCCGCGCTCGATCTCCTCGCAGATCAGGGCCTCCGAGACGTAGTCAAGCCCGGCACCGCCGTATTCGGGTGGGATCACCGGGCCGAGCAGGCCGAGCTCGGCCATGCCCTCGATGATGCCCATGTCGAGGTGGTGGTTGATGTCGTTCTCCTGCGCCACCGGCATGATGCGGCGGTCGACGAACTCCCGCACCGTCTCCTGGATGGCGAGCTGCTCGTCGGTCAGATCAAAGTTCAATGGGTGCTCCTCGGATGCGGGGCGAACGCGGGGATCCTACGTCGTGACCCCCGCCGTCCGCGTCAGCTCGCGAACGGGAGCCGCCCCGATCCGTGCGGTGACTTGGCCGCGTACATGGCCAGATCGGCAGCCCGGAACAGCGCCTCCGGATCGCTGCCGTGTTCGGGGCACACGGCCACGCCGAAGCTGGCGGTGATGCCGGCCAGCGTCTCGTCGCCGCTGTCGCGGATCGACTCGGCGATGCGCGTGATCACCGAACGCGCCTCCTCCTCGCCGACCTCGGGCAGGATCAGGGCGAACTCGTCGCCGCCGATCCGGAACACGGCGTCGACCTCACGCCGCCCCTCCTGGAGCACGCGCCC
>JAWVDZ010000021.1:0-8590 GCA_033856955.1 Gaiellales bacterium | reverse complement strand
GGTATTCCCAGTTGGCGCGTCCAATCCCGAGGGCTGACAAGAAGACCCGGGCCTTGTGAGTGCCTTGCGGGTGCTCTGGGTCGAGGCAGTAGTCGACCAGTTTCTCGGCCGGCACGATCGCCTCGCTCGCTCTGGGCAACAGGTCCACGCGCGCCAGCCTACGTTGCCGCGACGCGATCCGCGACGATGCGAAAATGGCATGGGTGTTTATTGGACACTGTGGTGAGCCAGGGTGACCTCGCCGGGACGCAGGCTGCGGCCGCCGATCAGCGCCGCGTGGGACGCGCTGTGGTGTGGCGCACGGAACGGACGACCGGTGGCGCGGCCGCCTCCGTTCAACAGTCCGGCGATGGAGTGGATGCGCGTGATCTCGAGCAGCTCCGGCAACGTCGGCGGCGGCAACAGCCCCGGCAGGCGACGCGCCAGCATCGTCTTGCCCGAACCCGGCGGCCCGACCATCAACACATTGTGCCCACCCGCAGCGGCAACCTCGATCGCCCGCCGCGCGCCGGCCTGACCGCGGACGTCGGCCATGTCCGGGTGCGGCAGCGGTGCCGGCGGCGGGGGCGGAGAGGGCGGCGGCGGATCGGCCCGCCCGCACAGCATCTCGACCGCCTCGTACAGGTCGTGGGCCGGCAGCACCCGCACCGCATCGGCAAGCGCCGCCTCAGCGGCGTTCTCCGGTGCCACCACGATCGCCTCCAGCCCATGCCTGCTTGCGGCCTCGGCACAGGCGAGCACACCTCCCACCGGCCGCAGGCGACCATCCAGCCCCAGCTCGGCTGCCGCCGCCACCCGCCCCACCAGCCCGGCCGGAACCTGCCCCGAGGCGGCAAGCACGGCCAGCGCGATCGCGAGATCGAACCCCGATCCCTCCTTGCGCTCCCGCGCCGGCGCCAGATTGACGGTGACGCGCGTGCCCGGGAACTCGTAGGACGCGGACATGATTCCGCTGCGCACTCGCTGCCGCGCTTCCTGCACCGCCCGGTCGGCCATTCCCACAACCACGAACGCCGGCACCCCGCGCTCGACGTGGGCCTCCACGTCGGTGCGCCGGGCGTCGACCCCGGATATCCAGAAGCTGACCGCGCTGGCGAGCATGCCGCCACGCTACGGATCGAACGCGCGCGTATGGTTGACGAGGTGTCGCGGATCGGTTACAGCCGCGAACGGCCGAGCGAAACAACCGGTGGCGAGTCGGCGACGGTGCTCACGGCGCGATCATGAGCTTCGTGATCCGCCCGTCGGCGATCGTGAAATCCCAGGTGAGGTCGGCGATGCCGCCGGGAAAGTTGCCGGTCAGGCGACCGGTGACGCGACAGCGGTTGGTGGCAACCTCGTCGCTGGAGGAGAGCTCGGTCGTGTAGGTGTACTTCTGCACCGGCCCGGCCCGCCATGCCCGAATCTGCTCGAGGCCGCGGCGGGTTTCGCCCTCGTCGATGACGATCGCGTCGTCGGCGAACAAGGCGATGATCGCCTCGTCGTCGCGATCCGCGTCGAGTTCGAAGTACCGCGAGATCACCTCGGGAAGCACAGCAGACATCGCCGTCAGAACGCCTCCGGCAGGTGCCGCACCCCAAAGCCGGACACCGCGATCACGTCGAACCGGACGCGCTCGACAGAAGGATCGTCGGCCATCAGCATCTCGGCCGCCTCGCGCAGGCGGCGTCGCTTGTGCGGGCCGACGGCATCAGCCGGCGTGCCGAACAGCGATCCGCGGCGAGCCTTCACCTCGCACACCACCAGCAGCGTGCCGCGCCGTGCCAGCAGGTCGACCTCGCGGCCGCCGATGCGCACGTTCTGCCCCACCACGCGGAAGCCGCGCAGGCGCAGCGCCCACGCCGCCAGCGTCTCGGCCAGACGGCCGTATCGCTGGTCGGAGAGCGCGATCATGCCGGCACCACGTAGGCCGCGGC
Source organism: Gaiellales bacterium (assembly GCA_033856955.1). Taxonomy (GTDB): domain Bacteria; phylum Actinomycetota; class Thermoleophilia; order Gaiellales; family JAICJC01; genus JAICYJ01. Next base: position 6,674 of record JAWVDZ010000021.1, on the reverse strand, counting down.
CGCAAATGAGAGCCGGTGAAGCGGGGTCGTGCCGTGCGCGCGCACCGCGGCGGAGTGCTCCGGCGTAATGTAGCCCACGTGCCGCTCGAAGCCGTAGTCCGGATACGCCCCCGCCACCCGCAGCATGAACCGGTCGCGGGTCACCTTCGCGATCACTGACGCCGCCGCGATCGCCGCGCTGGTGCGGTCTCCTCCCGGAATCGCGCGGTGGGCCGGCGCGGCCTCGCCGAGCGCAAAGCCGTCGCTCAGCCGCGCGTCCGGCAGATCTCCCAGCGCGGCCAGCGCGTCTGCCAGAGCCCGCAGGTTGGAGCGGTGCAGGCCGAAGCGGTCGATCTCGGCCGCCGGCACGACCATCACCGCGATCGAGCAGGCGCAGCCGACGATCGCGGAGGCCACCTGCTCGCGGCGCTCGGCCGTGATCCGCTTGGAGTCGTCGAGCCCTTCCAGCGCATCGACCAGGTCGCGGGCGGTGTCGAAGCAAACCGCGGCCGCCACCAGCGGCCCGGCCAGGCAACCCCGGCCGGCCTCGTCGGCACCGGCCACGTGGCGCACCCCGAGGGCGCGGTCATGGGCGAGCAGTCGGACTGCGGGCGCAACGGCAACTGCCATCTCGCACGACAGGGTACCCCGGAGGCCGGACGGTCCGGGGTCAGAGGGTTCGCAGGCGGTCGGGCGGCCAGTAGGTGGCAAACGCCTCACCGATGATGTACGCGCGGGGCAACGTGCCCCACGTGCGGCTGTCGTCCGAGACGACCCGGTTATCGCCCATCATGAAGTACTGGCCCGCCGGCACCGTGACCGGAGGGAAGGGGGTCGAGACCGCGGCCTGGGTCAGGTAGGGCTCGTTCAGGACGTGGCAGCCGACTCGCGGCGCCTTGCAGATCAGGATGTGATGGTTGCGGCCCTCGACCGTCTCCCCGGGCAGGCCGACGATGCGCTTGATGAAGTAGACGCTGGCCTCGGTCTTGGCGTTGCGGATCGCCTGGTCGCCGGCTCCCGGCGGATGGAACACGATGATGTCGCCGCGGCGGGGGTCGTGGAAGTGATAGACGAAGCGCGCCACCAGCACCCGGTCGCCGTCACGCAGCGTCGGCTCCATCGAGGCGCTCGGGATCCGGTAGGGCTTGACGATCCAGCCGTTTGCGACCCACCACAATCCGAGCGCCGCCAGCAGGATCAGCGCCAGCTCCAGCACCGGGTTGATCTGACGCCGGGAGGGCGGCGGCGGGATCGGCGGTGCGGCCTCCTCGTCGAGCGGTGGCGGATCGGCGGGCGGCCGCTGCTCGCCCACATCCTCCTGCGCGGGTGGCACCGAGTCGATCGGCTCGCCGGCCGGTGTCGGGTCGGACTCGATCCGATCCACCTGGCGCTAGCGGGACTTTTCGCGCACGCGGGCGGCCTTGCCGACCTTGTCGCGCAGGTAGTACAGCTTCGCGCGGCTGACGTCGCCGATGCTCGCGACCTCGATCTTCTCGATCCGCGGCGAGTGCACGGGGAAGGTGCGCTCCACGAACACCTCGTTGAAGGACTTCTTGCGAACCGTGAACGTCTCGCGGACACCCTCGCCCTGCCGCTTGATGCAGATGCCCTCGAACACCTGGACGCGGCTGCGGTTGCCCTCGATCACCTTGAAGTGCACCTTCACCGTGTCGCCGGCCTTGAACGGCGGCAGCTCGCGGCGCTGGCGGTTTTCGATGTCCTGGATCACGGTCACGGCACTCGTCCTCGTGTCGGGTCGGAGGTGCAGATCGTATCAGCGATGGCTGGGCGGGTACTCCAGCCGGAGCGCTCAGGCCGAGCGGTCGCGCGAGCGCTGCCGGCGCCAGCGATCGATCTCGGCGTGGTGGCCGGACAGCAGCACATCGGGCACGCGCCAGCCGCGGAACTCCTCCGGGCGCGTGTAGTGCGGATACTCAAGGCCACCATCGAGCTCCTGCGAGAACGACTCCACCAGGTGGCTCTCCTCGTGGCCAAGCGCGCCGGGCAGCTTGCGGCAGACGGCGTCGACCACCGCCATCGCGGCGATCTCACCGCCGGACAGCACGTAGGGGCCGATCGAGATCTCGTCGTTGGCGAGATGCTCGTGGACGCGCTGGTCGAAGCCCTCGTAGCGGCCGCAGAGCAGCGTAAGCTCCGCCACGCCGGCCAGCTCATCGGCTACCGCGTCGCTGAACTGGCGGCCGACCGGCGCCAGCACGGCCACCCGCCGCCGATCGCGCACGGCCTCGGCGTCGAGGCCGTAGGTGCCCTCGAGCGCGGCGCAGACCACGTCCACCCGGATCAGCATGCCGGCTCCGCCGCCGTAGGGGGCGTCGTCCACCTGCCGGTAGCCGCCCTGACCGTACTCGCGCATGTCGATCGCGCGCAGCTCGAGCTGTCCGGCTTCGACGGCATTCCTCACCGGCCGCGTCTCGGAAAGCCAGCTCAGCGAGTCGGGAAACAGCGTGAAGACGTCGATCTTGATCACTCCAGGAACCCCTCGACCACGTCCAGCGTCCGGCCGGGAATGTCCACCGAGGCAACGACGCCTTCCACGAACGGAATCATCTCGCCGCTGTCCAGCTCCAGCACGTCGTTGGCCGGGTACTCGTGCACCCGTGCGACGTGGCCGAGCAGCCGATCGCCGCACCGCACCCGGCAGCCGAGCAGGTCGACGTGGAAGAACTCGTCCTCGTCGGTGTCGGGGAGCGAGTCGGCCGCGACCGTCACATCCATGCCGCGAAGCGCCTCGATCGCGTCGCGGGTGGACGCCAGGTCGAAGCGCACGATCGGTCGATCGTGGGTGCCCTTGCGCTCGACGACAACGGCCGGCCGGTCGCCGATCAGCACCTCGCTGCCGCGCTCGATCGGAACCACCCCGCCGTAGCCGACCAGGTGGGTTGCGCCGTCCAGGCCGTGCGCCTTGCCCACCGCGCCCACCACCACGCGCTGCGGTCGCCAGTCAGTCAGCGATCTCGACATGCACGCGTCGGCCGGCGCGCACCGAGCTGGCCTTGACGACCGTGCGCAGGGCGCGCGCGATGCGACCCTGCTTGCCGATCACCTTGCCCACGTCCTCCGCCGCCACGTGCAGCTCCAGCACCAGCTCACCATCCTCGCGCTCGATCCGCTCGACGCGAACCTGGTCGGGGTTGTCGACCAGCTCGCGGGCGAGGTGGGTGAGGATCTCCTCCACGGTCAGGCCTTCTCGGCCGCCGCAGGCTTCTCGATCTTGAGGATCTTCAGCAGCTTGGCCACCTGGTCGGTGGGCTGAGCGCCCTTGTCGAGCCAGGCCCGCGCCTTGTCGGCGTCGATCTCGATCAGGGACGGATCGTGCTGCGGGTTGTAGCGGCCGATCGTCTCCAGCGTCTTGCCGTCACGCGGCTCGCGCGAGTCGGCGACGACCACGCGGTAGATCGGATTCTTCTTGTTGCCGTGACGTGCGAGGCGAATCTTTACCACTCGTTACCTCCGTTGCATTCCTGGAATCTGCGGCATCTTACCCTTGCCGACCTGCTTCATCATCTTCTGCACCTGCTTGAACTGTGCCAGAAGCTGGTTCACCGTCTGTACGTTCGTGCCGCTGCCGGCCGCGATCCGCCGCCTGCGGGAGCCGTCGATCAGCTTGTGGTTGCGGCGTTCCGCCTCGGTCATCGAGAGGATGATGGCCTCGATCCGGTCGATCTGGCGCTCGTCGACCTTCATGTCCTTGATCTGGCGGCCGACGCCGGGAATCATGCCCAGCAGCCCCGCCATGCCCTGGCCCTGGGTCATCTTGCGCACCTGCCGCAGCTGGCCGAGGAAGTCCTCGAGCGTGAACTCGGACTTGCGCAGCTTCTCCTGCATCTCGGCGGCCTGCTTGTCGTCGAACTGCTCCTGCGCCCGCTCGATCAGCGACATCACGTCGCCCATGCCGAGGATGCGCGAGGCCAGCCGGTCGGGGTGGAACTCCTCCAGCTGGTCGAGCTTCTCGCCCACCGATACGAACTTGATCGGCTTTCCGGTGACGGCGCGCACGGCCAGCGCCGCGCCGCCGCGGGCATCGCCGTCCAGCTTGGTCAGGATCACGCCGTCGTAGTCGACCGCCTCCGAGAAGGCCTGCGCGGTGGTGACCGCGTCCTGGCCGCTCATCGCGTCCAGCACCAGCAGGATGTTGTGGGGCTTGACGGCGTTTCGGATCCGCACCAGCTCATCCATCAACTGCTCGTCGATGTGCAGACGGCCGGCGGTGTCGACGATCACGACGTCACGCCCCTGGGCCTTGGCCTGCTCGACCCCCCACTTCGCCGTCTCGACCGGATCGGCGTCGCCGCGCTCGTAGACGGGCACCTGGAGCGACTTGCCGAGCGTCTGCAGCTGCTGGATCGCGGCCGGCCGGTAGACGTCACAGGCGACCAGCGCGGGCGCCTTCTTCTGCTTCGCGAGCAGGCGCGCGAGCTTGCCGCAGGCGGTCGTCTTGCCGGAGCCCTGCAGGCCGGCCATCAGGATCACGGTCGGCGGCCGGTTCGAGAACGAGAGCTTGGTGCCGGACTGGCCCATCAGGGCGGTCAGCTCCTCGTGCACGATCTTGACCACCTGCTGGCCCGGGGTGAGGCTGTCCAGCACCTCGCTGCCCATCGCCCGCTCCTTGACCTTGGCGACGAAGTCCTTCACGACGCCGAAGTTGACGTCCGCCTCTAGCAGCGCCAGCCGGATCTCGCGCATGGCCTTGTTGATGTCGTCCTCGGACAGCCGCCCGCGGCCCTTGAGACCATCGAGGGTCGCGCCGAGCCGATCGGAGAGTGAGTCGAACATCGCCAGGGAGGGTAGACGCTGCCGATCGTCACAGGCGCCGTGACACTTCCGCAACATCCCACGCCGATTATTGGAGTCAAACACTCATGAGGCGGGCGTTGCGGGTTTGTGACGCGATCGTGACGGTTTCCCCGGATGGTTGAGCCCGATCGATCGAGGCGAATTATTGGAGTCAAACACTCCCCGCGCGGATGTGCGAGCGACGTGACAGGGCTGTGACGGGTTGAGTGGGTTCAGTGACCGTCGAACAGGGCGCGGGCGAAGACTTCTGGGTCGAACGGGCGCAGGTCGTCGAGGCTCTCTCCCACGCCGACCAGCTTGACCGGGATCGCCAGCTCGTGGGCGATCGCGAGGGCGATGCCGCCCTTCGCGGTTCCGTCCAGCTTGGTCAGCACGATGCCGGTCACGTCCACCGCCTGGGCGAACAGCCGGGCCTGCTGCAGCCCGTTCTGGCCGGTGGTGGCGTCGATCGTCAACAGCACCTCGTGGGGCGCGCCGGGCTCACGCTGGCCGATCACGCGGTGGATCTTGCGCAGCTCGTCCATCAGGTGATCCTGGGTGTGCAGCCGGCCGGCCGTGTCGATGATCGCGACGTCACGGCCGCGCGACTGCGCCGCCGCCACCGAGTCGAACGCGACGGCCGCCGGGTCGGCACCCGACTGGGACGAGACGAAGTCGGCGCCCGATCGCTGCGCCCATACCTCCAGCTGCTCGCCGGCGGCCGCCCGGAAGGTGTCGGCGGCCCCGATCACGCAGGTCAGGCCGGCCTCGCGCAGGTGGTGGGCGATCTTGCCGATCGAGGTCGTCTTGCCGGTGCCGTTGACCCCGGTCATCAGCACCACCGCAGGCCGGTGGCTGACGTCGATGCGCGGATCACCGTGCGGCGTCATCAGCTCGGCCACGATCGCGGCCAGCCGGTCCAACAGTTCCTCGGACGAGCGCAGGCCGCCCGCCTCGGCCTCCGACTCCAGCCGCTCGATCACCTCGACCGTCGCCGCCACGCCGCAGTCGGCGCCGATCAGCGCCTCCTCCAGCCGCTCCCAGACGTCCGCGTCGGCAGGGTCGAACATCACAGCGGCCAGCTGCTGGGTCATCGCCCGGCGGCTCTTGGACAGGCTCTCGCGCATGCGCGACAGCAGTCCGCCCCGCGACTCCCGCTCTCCCTCGGCGTCGACCGCCGGGGCGGTTCCGGTGTTGAACATCTGCTCCCAGCTCGTCGGCATCGCGGCACATCGTAGAGTGAGGCCGTGAGCCGGGTCGACATCGATCAGCTGCGGGCGGTGCTGGAGCAGCGCGCGGCCGGCCTCGGGTTCGACCGGGGGCGGGCGGCGCTGCTGGCCGACCACTTCCTGGACGCCGAGATGCGTGGCGCATCGGGCCATGGTGCCGAGCGGATGCGCTGGCTGCACGGCTTCGACGCGCTGCAGCCGGACGCGCGGCCGCAGCTCACCGAGCGTCACGAGGGACTCTCCCGCTGGCACGCGAACGGCGCACTGGGCTATCCGGCGCTGGCGGAGGTGCTGGCGGCCGAGCTGTCGCGACCGCCGGAGGGGGCGCGGCTGGTGGTCGTCTCCGACTGCTTCCCGACCGGACGGCTGGGCTACTTCGCCGAGCTTGGCACCGCTGCCGGGATGGTGACGCTCGTCACCGCCACCTCGACGCCGCGGATCGTCCATCCCGAGGGCGGCCAGCCGCTGCTCGGCACCAACCCGCTCTGTCTCGCCCTGCCGGGAAGCCCCGCCACAGTGATCGACGTCTCGATGGGCGCGATCACCTACGGCGGCGTGCTGAAGGCGGCCGCAACCGGGCGACCGCTTCCGCCCGGCAGCGCGCTTCGCGCCGACGGATCGGACGAGAGCGACGCGTCCGAGGTGATCGCAAACCGGGCCGGCATCGCGCCG
>JAWVDZ010000020.1:0-5845 GCA_033856955.1 Gaiellales bacterium | reverse complement strand
GAGGACGTCGAGAACATCCTGCTGAAGCTGATCCAGGCCGCCGACTTCGACGTCAAGAAGGCCGAGACCGGCATCATCTACATCGACGAGGTGGACAAGATCGCGCGCAAGGCGGACAACCCGTCGATCACGCGCGACGTGTCCGGCGAGGGCGTGCAGCAGGCGCTGCTGAAGATCCTGGAGGGCACGGTCGCCAGCGTTCCGCCGCAGGGCGGGCGCAAGCACCCCCACCAGGAGTTCCTCTCGATCGACACCACCAACATCCTGTTCATCTGCGGCGGCGCGTTCGCCGACCTCGACCGCATCATCGAGCGGCGGATTGGCAAGAACTCGATCGGCTTCGGTGCCGATCTGCGCTCGAAGAAGAACCGCGACACGCAGGAGCTGTTCCAGGACGTGATGCCGGAGGATCTGATCGCCTTTGGCCTGATCCCCGAGTTCATCGGCCGGCTGCCGGTGGTCACCGCGGTGCACCAGCTCAAGCAGGAGGATCTGATCCAGATCCTGCTCGAGCCCAAGAACGCGCTGGTCAAGCAGTACCAGAAGTTCTTCAGCTATGACGGCATCGATCTGGTGTTCACGGAGGACGCGCTGACAGCGATCGCGAGCAGCGCGCTGGAGCGTGCAACCGGCGCCCGCGGCCTGCGCTCGATCATCGAGTCGGCGCTGCTGAACGTGATGTTCGACCTGCCGTCGCGCAAGGATGTCAACAAGTGCGTGATCACGCGCGAGACGATCGAGAAGCACATCGATCCCACGCTGGTCACCGAGGGCGGCCACGGCGACGTGACCACCGAGCTCGACCAGGAATCGGCCTGATCGACGCCGGGCGGTGCGCCGCCCCGAGAGCGTAGAGTCGCGCCGTGCTGCGACTGCTGCTGATGCTGGCCGCGCTGGCCGGCCCCCATCCGCCGAGCTCATCGGTGCACGTCCAGGTGCCGCAGCCCTACGAGCTGTGGGATGGGCGGGTGCAGGGTCATGTGCCACCGGGAGCGACGGCGCTGACGGTGCAATCCGGAAAGCACGTCTGGCACATCGCGGTGGAGCCAGACGGCAGCTTCGACCAGGTCGTCTCGCCGGTGCCGCTGGGCGACGGCTCGGTGACGGTCGGCGGACGGCTGGTGACGCCGGTCTACGGCGTGCCCAGCGGCTCGATCGCGGCGCTGCCGGCTCCCGACGACGATGCCGACCTCGATCTGGCGCTGGAGCGGTTCGCCGGTGAGACATCGCCTCACGTCGGCATCTACACCCGATCGTGGAGCGGCGTTGCCGCGGCGTACAACGCCGGGGCGCAGTTCGAGGCGGCCAGCACGCTGAAGCTTCCGATCATGCTGGAGGCGCTGTCGCAGAACTCGGGCGAGCTGTCGGAATCTGAGTTCTGGGAGCCGATGGGCAGGGTGACGCGCTACTCCGACAACGACGGGGCGAACGAGCTTCTGGTCGACACGGGTGGCAGCGAGGCTGGGGGAGCGGCCAAGATGGTGGCGCTGATGCGCTCGCTCGGGTTCACCCACACCTACATGGCCGGTGGCTACCTGACCGGTGCCGGCGGCGGGCCGCCGATCATGACGGTGGTCGACCCACCGCCGTCGGCGTACAAGCACACCACGCCGGGCGAGATGGCATCGTTGGCGGTGCTGATCGTGAACGCGGCCGCCGGCCACGGTGCGCTGCTCCGCCACGGCATCTCCCAGCACGAGGCGCGCGAGCTGCTCTACCTGATGGTGCACGCCGAGGACCCGGGGCTGGTGCCGGCCGGCGCTCGTGGGCTGCCGGTGGCGCACAAGATCGGCTGGCTGGATGACACCGACAACGACGTCGCGATCGTGTTCACCTACCGCGGGCCGGTCGTGATCGCGATCTACTCGGTGGGGTCGCAGGACGGGACGGCGCAGGCGTTCGGGATCGCGGCAACCGGCGCGATCCTCTCGGCCGTGAAGGCCTGAGGAGCACTGGTCAGCGGATCACGAGTCGGCGCACCAGCGGCACCGAGAGGAGCAGGCCGGCCCAGGCCGGCGATACCGCCGGGCGGCTGACCTGCGGCAGGCGGCGGCGGGCGTGGCCCGGCTTCACGACCTGCTCGTACCACGCGTCCTGGGCGGCGACGGCGGCGCCGTAGGCGAACGTCAGCGCCAGCAGCCGGCGGTGCCAGCTGCCGCTCTGGCGGCGGGAGAGCAGCAGCGCGTCGAGTGCCAGCAGCACGCCGTCCAGCCCCTCGTGATGGCCGACGTGGACGCGGTCGAGGCCCGGCTCGCCCGCGGTCGGCTGGCGCATGCCGCGGGTCTGGATGCCGAGTCCGGCGAGCAGCCACGGCGGGGACATGCACGCCACCGGCAGCGCCGCCAGAGAACGTCGCAGGTTTCCGCCCTGGCCGGGCGGGGACGGGCGCTCGCCGGCGATCAGCGCCAGCGCCACGCCGGCCAGAGCGGGAGCGTTGCGCCAGCGGGCATCGAGGTGGCGCTCGTCGATCACGCCCGGGATCACCGGCGCCGCGCACAGCGGTAGCGCCAGCAGGGCGATGCGCCTGCGGCGGGCGTGGGTCAGCGTCGCGATCGCCGCCACGGCGGTGGGGTAGTTCGCGAACACCAGCGCCCGTGAGAGTCCAGCACGGCGAGAGTGGTAGAGGCGTGCGGGCGGGGTTCGCGAGTGCGTCCAGACGATCATGCCGGCGACCGCGCCGTGCAACGCCCACACCGCTCGACGCTCGGCGCTCATGGCTCGATGGTACAGTCGCGCGATGACCCCGTGCGTGCTCGTCACCGGTGCCCACGGATGCATCGGGGCGTGGGTGGTGCGCGAGTTGGTGGAGCGCGGCGAGCGGGTGGTGCTGCTCGACCAGGGAGGCGATCCGCAGCGATTGCTGCTGCTGCTGGACGCCGATCGGGTGGCCGCGCTCGATCGCGTGGAGGCGGATGTCGCCGACCTCGATGCGGTTGAGGCGCTGCTCGACTCGCGCTCCGTTAGCCACGTCATCCACCTGGCGGCGCTTCAGGTGCCGTTCTGCCGGGCGGATCCCGTGCTGGGCGCGCGCGTCAACGTCGTCGGCACCGTCAACGTGTTCGAGGCCGCGCGCCGCCGGGCCGGCCGGATCGAGATGATCGTCTACGCCTCGTCGATCGCCGCCTACGACGCGGTCGAAGCGGGAGGGGGAGCCGAGATGTCGGGCACGCCGGGCACGATCTACGGTGTCTACAAGCGTGCCAACGAGGGCACCGCACAGGTCTATCACCAGGATCACGGGGTCGCGAGCGTGGGGCTTCGCCCGCACACGGTGTTCGGCCCGGGGCGCGACCAGGGGCTGACGTCGTCGCCCACCACGGCGATGCTGGCGGCGGCCGCGGGACGGTCGTACCGGATCGGCTACGGCGGGGTGTCGCAGTTCCAGTACGCGCCCGACGTCGCCCGCGCGTTCGTGCAGGCGGCGTTCTGCGGACATCGCGGCGCGACCGTCCACAACCTCGCCGGAGAGGCGGTGGCGATGGAGGCGGTGGTGGAGGCGATCGAGGCGGCTGCGCCGCAGTCGCGTGGCATGATCGACCACGCCCGCGTCGAGCTGCCGTTCCCCGGGCGGGTGGACGCGACGTCGTTGGGCGAGGTGGTGGGAGCGGTGGCCGAGACGCCGTTCGCCGAGGCGGTGTCCGATGCCGTCACGCGCTTCCGCGGACTGATCGCCGATGGCCGCATCCCCGCCGAGCGCGTCGAGCAGCTGCTGGCCTGACGCTCCGCACGCCGCCGCAACGATTCTCCCCCACCGGCGACACAACAATTGGAGTCAAACACCTGTCGTGGTGGCGTTGCCGTTTCGCAACGCAATCGTGACGGATCGCCCCGATGGTTGAGCCAACTCCGCCCGCGGCCGAATTATTGGAGTCAAACCCCTGTCGTGGTGGCGCGGCGATTCGGCACACGCCCGCGGGTGATCTCGCGCAGTGTTCACGATCTGCCCCCGCTCGCCGTTCCAACTATTGGAGTCAAACACTCCCCGTGCGGGCGTTACACGGACGTGAAGGGATCGTGACGGGTTGCCCGCTTGGTTGGGCCGAAGTCCCTCCGGTCCGATTTATTGGAGTCAGGCACTCCCCGCGTGGGCGTTGCAGAATTGTTGCTTCGGCGTTGCGACGTCAGCGGAGGCGCTGGCGGTTGAACCAGAGCAGGTGCACGCCAAGGGCGCACACCAGGAGGACAGCCCAGGCCGCGCTGAGCTTCGGGGTGAGGACGCTGGGGATCTTCGTGTCCACCCAGCCCCGCTTCACCACCTGCTCGTTCCAGCCGTCGTTGGCCGACACCGCGACGCCGTAGCAGAACAGCAGCGAGAGGTAGAGCGAGAGCGGCGTTGGCAGCCGCCGGGCCGAGAGCACCAGCGCCGTCACCGCCAGCATCGCGCCGAACAGCCCCTCGTGCAGCCCGAGGTGCACCGACGCCAGATGCGGCTCGCCGGGAGTCGGTTGCCGCGAACGGATCAGCGCCCCCGCCAGCGGCACGTCCTGCGCGTACAGGCCCAGCGCGGCGATCACCCACGGCAGCGACCACACCGCCAGCAGTCCCATCAGCGCAACCCGCAGCGAGCCCAGCCGCACCCTGCGGCGGGGAAGCGGCGCCCACCACGTCAGCCACACCGCCAGCGCCACCCCCACCGCGGCCGGCGCGTTCGCCCAGCTCGCGGTCAGGTCGTCCTGGCTGACGACACCCGGGGCCGCCACCACGGCGCAGAGCGCGATCGCCAGCCACGCCAGCCGCCCGCGCGCCACCGCGCCCACCAGCGCGATCGCCGCCAGCGCGACGGGGTAGTTCGAGTAGCTGACAAGACGCGATCCTGCCCCCGTCCACCCGGTGTCGTCGAAGTGGTATGTCGAGCCGGGCGGAAGCCGCCAGTAGGTGACAAGCGTCGCCACGCCGACGGCCCCGTACATCAACCAGATAGCCCGTACCCGCACGGCGCAACACTACAATGGCCGCCCATGACCGAGCCTCGAACGAACGATCTGGAGCAACGCAGCCGGCACGATCCGGCCGCGGTGGAGTCGCGGATCTTCGCCCGCTGGGAGTCTGCCGGCCTGTTCGAGGCCGACCCACACTCGGGGCGACCCCCATACGTGATCGCGCTGCCACCGCCGAACGTGACCGGCGAGCTGCACATGGGTCACGCGCTCCAGGACTCGATCATGGACACACTGATCCGCCTGCACGGCATGCGGGGTTACGAGACGCTGTGGATCTGCGGCACCGACCACGCCTCGATCGCCGTGCACGCGGTGGTCGAGCGGCAGTTGCGGGACGAGGGGGTGAGCCGGTTCGAGCTTGGCCGCGAGCGGTTCGTGGAGCGCGTCTGGCAGTGGCGGGAGCAGACCGGCGTCGCGATCATCCAGCAGATGAAGCGGCTTGGCTGCAGCCTCGACTACGGCAACGAGCGATTCACGATGGACGAGGGGTACGTGCGAGCGGTGCTGGAGATGTTCGTGCGGCTGTACGACCGGGGGCTGATCTACCGGGACAACCGGATCGTGAACTGGTGCCCCGGATGTGGATCCACGGTGTCCGATCTCGAGGTGCGCCACGAGCACGCCCACGACACCCTCTACGAGGTGCGCTATCGAATCGCCGGCAGCGACGCCTTCCTGAAAGTCGCCACCGTCCGCCCGGAGACGATCCTGGCCGACACCGCGGTGGCGGTGCACCCCGACGACGAGCGCTACCGCCACCTGGTCGGAGCCACGGTGATTGTGCCTCTCACCGGCCGGGAGGTGCCGGTGATCGCAGACGAGTACGTCAAGATGGACTTCGGCACCGGCGCGCTCAAGGTCACGCCCGGCCACGACCCGAACGACTTCGAGATCGGCCGCCGCCA
>JAWVDZ010000019.1:0-4895 GCA_033856955.1 Gaiellales bacterium | reverse complement strand
CATCGCGTTCAGGTCGACGATGAACGTCCCCAGCAGCGCGGGCTGGCTGCGGGCGAACGCCAGCCCCTCCTTCAGCGCGCCCCAGCCGGGCGCGGACACCGCACCGATCGGGCGCAGCGAGGGCAGGCCGAGCGACACCGCCACAGCCACCGCGTACCCGCAACATGCCACGGCGTAGGTCGGTGCGATGCCGAACGCTGCCAGCAGCAGGCCCGCCATGGCCGGCCCACCGATCTGCGAAAGCTGGTTCAGGATCTGGTTCAGCGCCGCCGCAGCCGGAACCCGGTCGAGGCCCACCAGGCTGGGGATGACCGCGTTTCCAACCGGCGATTCGATGCTGGAGACGAACGCCAGCACCGCCGCCAGCAGGTAGAGCACGCCCAGCGGCGGCCGCCCGGCCGCGCTCAGCAACGCCAGTGCCACGCAGCAGACGACCGACGCGGCCTGGCTTCCCAGCAACAGCAACCGGCGGTCGAACGCGTCGGCGATCGCACCCGCCGCGAGCGAGCCCAGCAGCAGCGGGCCCAGCACCGCCAGTCCGATCAGACCCACGTCCAGCGACGATCCGGTCTGCCGGTAGACCTGGTAGGGCAGCGCGACGGCGGCCAGTTGAGAGCCGGCCGACGCGACCAGATCACCCGTCCACAGGCGGCGGTAGGCGGGCGAGTCGCGCAGCGGCGAGACGTCCAGCCACAGCCCCGCCAGCCGTCTCACGCCGTCGCGGATCGCGCCCGGGCAGCCCGGCTGCGGGTGCTCGCGCGCGTTGTGCCATCCAGGATCACCTTGCGCAGCCTGACCGCTTCAGGCGTCACCTCGACGCACTCGTCCTCGCGGATGAACTCGAGCGCCTGGTCGAGCGAGAGCAGGCGGTGGGGGATCAACCGCACCAGCTCGTCCGACGTCGAAGAGCGCATGTTGGTGAGCTTCTTCTCCTTGCAGGCGTTCACGTCGAGATCCTCGGCGCGGGCGTTCTCGCCCACCACCGCACCCTCGTACACGTCCTCACCGGGGCCGAGGAACAGGGTGCCCCGCTCCTGGAGGTTGAACAGGGCGAAGCTCGACGTCTTGCCGTTGCGGTCGGCCACCAGGCTGCCGGTCGGCCGCGTGCGCATCTCGCCGTGCCACGGCTCGTAGCGGTCGAACACGTGGTGCAGGATGCCGGTGCCGCGCGTCTCGGTGAGGAACTCGGTGCGAAAACCGATCAGCCCGCGCGCGGGCACCAGGAACTCCATCCGCACCCAGCCCGAGCCGTGGTTCACCATCTGCTCCATCCGCCCCTTGCGCAACGCCAGCAGCTGGGTGACGACGCCGACGTAGTCCTCCGGCACGTCCACGGACAGGTGCTCCATCGGTTCGCAGACGGTGCCGTCCACGACCTTCGTCACCACCTGTGGCTTGCCCACCGTCAGCTCGAAGCCCTCGCGCCGCATGATCTCGACCAGCACCGCCAGCTGAAGCTCGCCGCGTCCCTGCACCTCCCATGTGTCGGGCCGCTCGGTGTCGAGCACCCGCAGCGAGACGTTGCCGACCAGCTCCTGATCGAGCCGGCTCTTGACCAGCCGCGCCGTCAGCTTGCTGCCGCTGCGACCGGCAAGTGGCGAGGTGTTGATGCCGATCGTCATCGCCAGGCTGGGATCGTCGACATGGATCACGGGCAGCGGCCGGGGATCGTCGGCGTCGGCGATCGTCTCGCCGATCGTGACGTCGGGCAGGCCGGCGATGGCGATGATCTCGCCCGCCCCCACCTCCTGCGCCTCGACCCGGTCGAGCTCCTCGGTCACGAACAGCTCCGTCACCTTGATCCGCTGGATCGAGCCGTCCGCGCGGCACCAGGCGACCTGATCGCCGCGCCTCAGCGTCCCGTGATGCACGCGGCAGAGCGCCAGCCGCCCCAGGTACGGCGAGGCGTCGAGGTTGGTGACGAGCGCCTGCAGCGGATGTGCGGGATCGTGCACCGGCGCCGGCACGTGCGCCAGCAGCACGTCGAACAGCGGCTCGAGATCGTCGCCGGGCAGGTCGGGGTCGAGCGTGGCCTGGCCGGCGCGGGCGTTGGTGTACACGATCGGGAACTCGATCTGGCTCTCCTCGGCGCCGAGGTCGAAGAACAGCTCGTAGACCTCGTCCACCACCTCCGCGATGCGGGCATCGGGCCGGTCGATCTTGTTCACCACGAGGATCACCGGCAGCCGCGCCTCGAGCGCCTTTCGCAGCACGAACCGGGTCTGCGGCAGCGGTCCCTCACTGGCGTCCACCAGCAGCATCACGCCGTCCACCATCGTCAGCCCGCGCTCGACCTCGCCGCCGAAATCGGCATGGCCGGGCGTGTCGATGATGTTGATCTTGACGCCGCTGTGGCGCACGGCGGTGTTCTTAGCCAGGATCGTGATGCCCTTCTCGCGCTCCAGATCCATCGAGTCCATCACCCGGTCGGACACCGTCTCGTTGACGCGGAAGGCGCCCGACTTCCACAGCATCGCGTCCACCAGCGTCGTCTTTCCGTGGTCGACGTGGGCGATGATGGCGACGTTTCTCAGGTCATCCCGGGTGGCGGTCACGCCCCGACGATAGCCGGGACTCACTCGCCAGGCGGCGGAGCGAGCAGCGGCCACACCGCGTCCACCACCCGCCGCGGCCACGCCTCCGAGAGGTCGCCACCGATCAGCATCTGCTGGATGCCGGCCCCGAACAGCATCGAGACGATCATCTCGGTGTCCAATCCGGAGCGCAGGCTGCCCCGCTCCACGCCCGCGTCGAGCATCGCGCGCACGCGTGCCTGGCGGGGCTCGACGATCTTCCGCGCGAACTCGTCCAGCATCTCGGGGTGGTCGTGACGGTTCAGATACAGCGTGCTGCAGATGGCCACGCCGTCGCACTCGCTCACACCGTCGCGAAAGGCCGTCATGGCATGCACCAAGAACTCGCGCACGTCGGCAGGCTCGCTGAGGTCCTGTATATCCGGGTAGGCGCCGAGCGCGGCACATACCAGCTCGGGCTTGGTCGGGTAGCGCCGGTAGACGGTTGCACGCGTCACCTCGGCCTCGGCGGCGACCGCCTCGATCGACGTGCGCTCGTAGCCCTGCTCGGCGAGCAGCCGCAGCGTGGCGGCGATGATCTCGCGGTCGGCTTCCTCGTTGCGGGGCCGCCCAGGCGGGCGGCGCCGCTCCTCAACGCTCTTCATGTTTGCGTCCACGTCCATGTTTTGATACACCACTGTACCGTATCGTAATCAACGTGTGGAGATTCAACACCAATGAACTCGCAAGCCCCTGACCGCCGCTGGATCGCTCTGATCCTGCTCTGCGCGATCCAGTTCATGGTGGTGCTCGACATCTCGATCGTGAACGTCGCGCTGCCCACCATCAAGACCGCTCTCAAGTTCTCGGATGCCAACCTTCAGTGGGTCGTCAGTGCCTACACCCTCACCTTCGGCGGTTTCCTGATGCTGGGCGGCCGGATGGCCGACCTGCTGGGACGCAAACGCCTCTTCATGGCCGGCCTGGTGCTGTTTTCAGCCGCCTCGCTGGCCTGCGGCCTGTCCCAATCGGACACGCAGCTGATCGTGTTCCGTGCCATCCAGGGTCTTGGCGCAGCCGTCATCTCGCCTGCCGCGCTGGCGATTCTGACCACGACGTTCGCCGAGGGCGAAGAGCGGAACAAGGCGCTCGGCATCTGGGGCGCGATCGCCGGCATGGGCGGCGCGGTCGGCGTGTTGCTGGGCGGCGTTCTGACCGACAAGGTCAGCTGGGAGTGGATCTTCTTCCTGAACGTGCCGATCGGCCTGGCCGTGATCGGATTCGGCCAGCAGATCCTGAAGGAGAGCAAGGTCGACATGGAGACGCGCAGCTTCGACGTGCTGGGCGCCGTCACCGTCACGGGCGGTCTGACCGCGCTCGTCTACGGCCTCGTCACCACCGCCACCCACAGCTGGACATCGACCACCGTGATCGGCTCGCTGGTGGCGGCCGCGGTGCTGCTGGCGCTGTTCGTCGCCATCGAGCGGCGAGCCGCCGCCCCGCTGCTGCCGTTCTCGATCTTCCGGCTGCGATCCCTGACCGGGGCCAACATCGTCGGCTTCCTGATCGGGGCGGCCATCTTCTCGATGTTCTTCCTGCTCTCGCTGTACATGCAGCAGGTGCTTGGCTACTCGGCCCTCAAGGCCGGCTTCGCCTACCTGCTGGTGGCGATCACGATCATCATCGCCGCCGGCGCCTCGCAGGCGCTGGTGACCAAGATCGGCGTCCGCACGGTGCTGGCGGCCGGCATGGCGCTGACCGTGGCAGGCCTGGTCTGGTTCTCGCAGGTGTCGGTGGGCGGCAGCTACCTGGTCGACCTGGTACCGGGCTTCATCCTGGCCGGCCTGGGCCTCGGCTTCTCGTTCGTTCCGGTGCAGATCGCGTCGCTTGTGGGTGTCGGGCACGACGAGGCGGGCATCGCCTCCGGCCTGATCAACACCTCACAGCAGGTCGGTGGCGCGCTGGGCGTCGCGATCCTCTCGACCGTCACCTTCACGCGGGTCGACAGCTACGTGGCCGACCATGCGGCCGGGCCGCTGGTGTTCCCCAACGCGCTCGTGAACGGCTTCGAGATCGCGTTCCTGGTCGGCGCAGGCATGGCCCTGATCGGGCTGATCGCGACCCTGCTCTTCGTTCCACGGCACGTCACCGGTGTGGTTGGCGTGGTGGCTGACGCAGCGCCGGTGCCGGCCTACACAAGTGTGCGCTGGACCGCGGCCTGCCAGCCGCGGAACAGCGCATCGGCCTGCTCGCGGTCGGCGGCCGGCTGGTAGCGGGCGCCACAGCGCCAGACCGCCGACAGCTCCGACGTGTCGCTCCAGATGCCGACTCCCATCCCGGCCAGAGCGGCGGCGCCGATCGCGGTCATCTCCCGCTCCACCG
>JAWVDZ010000018.1:0-3161 GCA_033856955.1 Gaiellales bacterium | reverse complement strand
CGACAGGGTGCGCTTCCTGGGGCACGGCGTCGGGCTCGAGATCGACGAGCTGCCGGTGCTCGCGCCGGGATTCGACGCGCCGCTTGAGGCCGGCCATGTGATCGCGGTCGAGCCCAAGTTCGTGTTTCCCGGCCGCGGCGCGGTCGGCGTCGAGAACATGTACGCGGTGACGGCCGATGGCTGGGAGAAGATCACCACGGCAAGCGAGGAGCTGATCGAGGCATGAGCGTGCGGCACGGCCAGAGCGAGGAGCAGGACCTGCTGATCGAGGCGGTGCGGACGCTGGCCCGCGGGCGGATCGCGCCCCACGCCGCGGAGGTGGACAAGCGGGCCGAGTTTCCCTGGCCGGCGGTCGAGCTGTTGCGCGAGAACGACGTGTTCGCGCTCGGCTTTGCGCCCGAGTACGGGGGCACCGGCACCGGCACGCTGACGTTCCTGCGCGCCGTCGAGGAGCTGTCGTGGGCGGACGCGACGGTCGGCCTGATCCTGGCCGTGCAATCGCTGGGCGCGATCGCGATCGAGCTGTCCGGCTCGCCCGAGCAGCAGCAGCGGTACCTGCCGCGGTGGGCGAGCGGGGAGTGGATCGGCGCCTACGCGCTGTCCGAGGCCGGATCGGGGTCGGACGCGAGGGCGATGCTCACGACCGCCCGGCGCGACGGCGACCAGTGGGTGATCGACGGCTCGAAGCGGTTCATCACCAACGCCGGCGTCGCTCACACCTACGTCACGTTCGCCCGCACCGGTGACTCGATCTCGGCCTTCATGGTCGAGAAGGACGCTCCCGGCTTCTCGGTCGCCCGGATCGAACCGAAGATGGGCATCAAGGGTTCCACCACCGGCGAGCTGCTGTTCGACAACTGCCGGGTGCCGGCGGAGGCGCTGGTGGGGGAGGAGGGGACGGGATTTCGTACGGCCATGCGCGTGCTCGACCGCTCCCGGCCAGGCATCGCCGCCCAGGCGCTGGGCATCGCCCAGGCCGCGCTCGATCATGCCGTGCGCTACGCCACCGAGCGGGAGACGTTCGGCAAGACGCTGTCCCAGCACCAGGGCATCCAGTTCATGCTGGCGGACATGGCGCTGAAGGTCGAGTCCAGCCGCGGCATGCTCTACGACGTGGGAGCGATGCTCGATGCGGGCATCGACGGGCCGGCGCTGACCAAGGCCTCGGCGATGGCGAAGCTGATCTGCTCCGACTCGGCCATGTCGGTGACCACCGACGCCGTCCAGATCTTCGGCGGCTACGGCTACATCGAGGAGTACCCGGTCGAGCGGCTGATGCGTGATGCCAAGATCACCCAGATCTACGAGGGCGCGAATCAGATCCAGCGGATCGTGATCGCCAGGGAGCTGCTCAGGGAGCTGGGTTAGTCGAATGTTCGGGCTCACGACGAGCTGAAGACTGCGTACTTGCCGCTAGCACTGTTCGCTGGCGGTGACACCTGGAACGGGTGTTGCGGCATAGGGCGGCCCGGCGTCGCCTGCCGCCATGATGAGGCACTGTTGTCCCGGAGGCGTGGTCTCACAGATCACCAAGACCCCACCGCCCGGCATGGGCCCCACGGCGCCGCCGCTGCTGTTTGCCATCGGCCCGCAGCGAACCGAACTTGCATACGGGTAGTCCGCTGCCTGTACGAACGTGCCCAGCTCTTGCAGGTTCTGCGGCAAGCCCGTGCCAGTGCCGCTGCCGCCACCCCCACCGTATGCAGAGTCACGAACGGTGCTAGCACCTCCACTGCTGCCTCCACCGCACGCAGCGCCCACGGCGATCAATCCGCCGACGAGGACTGCCAAACCAACCAATCGCATTTCTCTGCCTCTCACGTGGGATTTGGAGCTTCGTTGCATCGGCCCGACGGCCGAACAGCTTGAGCCCCCCGAATTAGCGCGGCCGCCGGCGTGCCTTGGCAGATGGGCTAGCTGAAGACCACCGATGTGATGACGCAGTTCGAGCGCCCTGTGAACTTGACGTTCACGCGATCCCGCCCGCCTTCGCGCCAGTACTTCACGATGTGGACTTTGTTGTTCCACTGAGCGTTGGAGGCGCAGTATCCACGCAGCGCGACGTTGCTCTTGCTGTACGGCGTTGACCACTGAATGACGGTCGCCGTGTAGCTCGGGCAGACGATGTATGCCTTGCCGGAGCCAACCTTGTCGGTGCAGCCGTTGTTGTTGACGCGGAGGCCGCTGCTACCGGTGACGCTCAGTGCAGCGAGAGCGGTGGCGGTGAATGCCAGGAAGGCTGCGCCGACGGCAATGACGATGGCGAACTTCTTCATCGTGTACATCCTTGAGTATGCGGAGCGGGTTCCCAGCGGTGCAAGACTCAAGGACGTCGAGCTGACGCAGAGAGGGTCACTGCCATTGTCGGCCCGAAGGGAGCACAGCGGGACACCTGGACGGGGTACTGACGTTCGAGGGCCGCGCGCACGGGCTTCCCGACTGGCCGAATGACCTCGAACACTTCTCTCAGGTCGGCCTTACGGTTCCCGAACATCGGTGTGAGAGAGTGCATCCGGCGCATCGAACGACGCCCGCGCCCGCAGGCGACATGACTCCGACGCTCCGACCCCGACACACGTTCCGCCTTGGCTTGGCCGCGCTCGCAGCGGTCGCGCTCAGCCTTGCCACCGCGTCCACCAGCTCCGCGAAGGTGCACGGCTGGCTGTTCGATCCCGACGGATCGAGCGTCGTCAACACCCGCAGCGAGGCGGTCACGATCGCACACCGCTACGACGTGGTGATCGCGGGGCCGAGGTATCACAAGTACCTCGGCGCGATGCGGGCGGCACACCACGGCATCGTGGTCGCGCCCTACCACAAGGGCACGGCGGTCCAGGGCAGCCAGCTGACCTGGATCAAGGCGCACCATCCGAAGTGGCTGCTTCACACGGCCGGCGGCAGCCTGATCAGGTCGGCGACGTACGGCACGTACCTGATCGACCCCGGCAACCTCGGCGTGCGCAGGTGGCAGGCGGACTTCGCAAGGCGCGCCGTCCACAATGGCTGGAACGGCATCTTCCTCGACTCGATGGGGCTGTATGCCTTCAACGGCTTCAGGGGCACGCCGATCAATCCACGCAGCCGCGATCCCTTCACCGCCGCCGGCTGGCTCAAGGCCACCAGCGGCCTCGCCAAGGCGGTGAACGCCGCCGTCTCGGTGC
>JAWVDZ010000017.1:0-3793 GCA_033856955.1 Gaiellales bacterium | reverse complement strand
ACCTGGAGGGCGGCCGCGTGCGCCTGCCCCACGCGGTCATCCGGCGCGGCAACCTCGTCGACGACCAGGCGGGAGGCACTCGGTGAGCAAGGAACTGTTGGAGGGCGTGAAGGCGCTCGAGAAGGAGCGCGGGATCGAGGCGGAGACGCTGCTTTCGGCGATCGAAGAGGCGCTGCTGGCGGCGTACAAGAAGATGCCCGACGCGCGCCATCCCGTGCGCGTCGACCTCGATCGCGACTCCGGCGATTACACCGTCTGGTCGGTCACGCCGGAGGCCTGGGACGCATACCTCGAGCAGCATCCGCACCACCGGCCGGCCGAGCCGGTCGAGCTCGAGGAGCCTGCGCCGCCGCTGCCTGAGGGCGAGCAGCCGGAGGAGGAGCCGGAGCCCCAGCTCGAGTGGGACTGGTTCTCTCCTGCCCAGATGGTCGCCGTCACCCCCGAGGGGTTCAGCCGGATCGCCGGCCAGACCGCCAAGCAGGTGCTGCGCCAGCGCATCCACGAGGCCGAGCGCTCGATCATGTACGACGAGTACGCCGACCGCGTGGGCGAGATCGTGACCGGCATCGTCCAGCAGGACGACAACCGCTACGCATTCGTCGATCTGGGCAAGATGGAGGCCATCCTGCCGGGTTCCGAGAAGGTGCCGGGCGAGCGCTACGAGCAGGGCAGCCGCATCAAGGCCGTGATCATCGAGGTGCGCAGCGAGGGCAAGGGGCCACAGGTCGTGCTCTCACGACGCAGCGATGAGCTGATCCGACAGCTGTTCGAGCTGGAGGTGCCCGAGATCGCCGACGGCCTGGTGACGATCCGCGCGGTGGCGCGCGAGCCCGGCTACCGGGCCAAGATCGCCGTCGAGTCGAAGGTGCAGGGCGTCGACCCGGTCGGCGCCTGCGTCGGCCCGCGCGGCTCTCGCGTGCGGATGGTGGTGTCGGAGCTGCGGGGCGAGAAGATCGACATCATCCCGTGGAACGACGAGCCCGCCCGCTTCGTCGCCAAGGCGCTGGCGCCGGCCAAGGTGCGCGAGGTGTACGTCGACGACGCCGGCCAGCAGGCCACGGTCGTGGTGCCGGACGGAGAGCTCTCGCTGGCGATCGGCAAGGAGGGGCTGAACGCCCGCCTCGCCCACCGCCTGACCGGCTGGCGGATCGACATCGTGTCCGAGAGCGAGCACTACGCCGAGG
Organism: Gaiellales bacterium; assembly: GCA_033856955.1. Taxonomy (GTDB): domain Bacteria; phylum Actinomycetota; class Thermoleophilia; order Gaiellales; family JAICJC01; genus JAICYJ01. The sequence continues at coordinate 2,609 of JAWVDZ010000017.1, read as the reverse complement.
ATTCCGAGGTTCCGTACACCGGCGCCGAGGGCGAGGAGGACGAATTCCCCGGCCGCTGCGTGGCGGTCACCTCGTCGGGCAAGCGCTGCCCGAATCAGGCGCTCGACGGCAGCCGCTACTGCGGCGTTCCCGCGCATCGTGAGCTGGCAGCCAAGGAGGAAGGGGCGGCCGCGCCGTAGCCGATCCGATCAGGCAGTGCGCCGGCTGCGGCCGGCGACGCCCCAAGGCCGAGCTGACCCGGCTGGTGGTGCGCGACGGCACCATCGTCGTCGATGCCGGCCGGCGGCTCCCCGGCCGCGGGGCCTACGTATGTCCAGAGCCGGCCTGTGTCAGCCGGTCGGTTCGACCAGGGGCCCTGACCCGGCGGTTGCGGGTGGCAGCGGAAGCGGCCCACGGGTTGGAGGAGCGGATCCGGGTTGAGCAGACGCCCGGTGTTTGGAAGAATTGAGGAACTGATGGCAAAACGCAGCGTTTCCGATATCGCCCTCGAGCAGGGGGTCACCGAGGCCGAGGTCAAGCAGAAGCTTGACGAGGCCGGTGCCGGCGCGGGCGCGGACGAGCTCGTCGACGACGACGACGTCAGGCGCGCGTTCGGGGCCAAGGCGACCGTGCCGGCGCAGCAGCCGGGCCAGTCCGCCCGCCAGGCGCGTCCGCAGCGCGGCGCCACGCCGGCCCGCCGGCGGCGGGTCGTGCTCGATTCGCAAGCCGGGCGCCGCACCGGGCAGAAGCGCGACCGTGGCGGGCCCCGGCCCGAGGTCAAGCGCGAGCCCGAGGTGCCGACCGGTCCGGTCAAGGTCGAATCCGGCATCACGGTCAAGGACCTGGCCGAGAAGCTCGGCATCAGCCCCGCCAAGATCATCGCCTACATGATGGGCGAGGGCCAGATGGTGACCCTGACCGTCTCCCTGTCCGACGATGACGTGCAGCTGATCGGCCTCGAGTTCGAGCGCGAGATCACGATCCAGCACGCCGCGGACGAGGAGGAGGAGGCGGTCACCTTCGACGATCCCGAGGACGCGCTGGTGACCCGGCCGCCGGTGGTCACGATCATGGGCCACGTCGACCACGGCAAGACCACGCTGCTCGACTCGATCCGCGAGTCGTCCGTCGTCTCGACCGAGGCCGGCGGGATCACGCAGCACATCGGCGCCTACCAGGTGGACGTGGAGGGCGGCCGTAAGGTCACCTTCCTCGACACGCCGGGCCATGAGGCGTTCACGGCGATGCGTGCCCGCGGCGCCAAGGTGACCGACGTGGCGGTGCTGGTGGTTGCCGCCGACGACGGCGTGATGCCGCAGACGGTGGAGGCGATCGACCATGCCAAGGCCGCCGGCGTGCCGATCCTGGTGGCGGTGAACAAGATCGACAAGGAGGACGCGAACCCCGAGCGCGTCCGCGGTGAGCTGGTCAACCACGGCCTCCAGCCGGAGGAGTGGGGCGGCGAGACGATCTTCGTGGACGTCTCCGCCAAGGCCCGCCAGAACCTCGACCAGCTGCTGGAGATGATCCTGCTCCAGGCCGACGTGCTCGAGCTGAAGGCGAACCCCAAGGCCGAGGCCAGCGGCGTGATCATCGAGTCGCGCCTGGACGTCGGACGCGGCCCGGTGGCCACCATGCTGGTGCAGCGCGGGACGTTGCGGGTGGGCGACTCCGTGGTGGCCGGGGATGCCTGGGGCAAGGTCAAGGCGCTGAACGACCACAACGGCAAGCGCGTCAAGGAGGCCGGCCCGGCCGTGCCGGTCGAGATCCTTGGCTTCGACAAGCCGCCGCCGGCGGGCGAGTTCTGCCACGTGGTCGAGAACGACCGCGTCGCCCGGCAGATGGCGCAGAAGCGCGCCCAGCGATTGCGCACCGAGCTGCTCGCGCGACGCAACAAGGCGGTCAGCCTCGAGGATCTGTTCTCGGCTGTGCAGGAGGGCGCGGTGCAGGAGCTGGGCCTGATCATCAAGGCCGACGTGCAGGGCTCGGTCGAGGCCGCCGAGGGCGAGATCGCCAAGATCCAGCATCCCGAGGTGACGGTCAGCGTGATCCACTCCGGCGTCGGCGGCATCACCGCCAGCGACATCAACCTGGCCGCGGCGTCCAACGCGATCGTGGTCGGCTTCAACGTGCGGCCCAACGCCGAGGCTCGCACGCTCGCCGAGCGCGAGGGTGTCGACATCCGCACCTACCGCGTGATTTACCAGCTGACCGAGGACATCCAGCAGGCGCTGATCGGCATGCTCGCCCCCGAGCAGGTGGAGGAGGTGCTGGGCGAGGTCGAGGTGCGCCAGACGTTCAAGGTCTCACGGCTGGGCACGATCGCCGGCTGCATGGTCACAAGCGGCGCCGTCCAGCGCGGAGCGCAGGTGCGGCTGGTGCGCGACGGCACGATCATCCACGACGGCCGCATCGGCACGCTGAAGCGGTTCCAGGACGACGTTCGCGAGGTGACGCAGGGCTTCGAGTGCGGCCTCACGGTGGACGGGTACAACGACCTCAAGGAGGGCGACGTGCTCGAGGTCTACACCGTCCGGGAAGTCGCCCGAACCGGCTGAGCGCGGCTCGCGGGGCTACTTCCACGGGTCCTGGGCGACCCGCTGCATCGGCACCCCGGTGAGGCGCGCGAT
>JAWVDZ010000016.1:0-8348 GCA_033856955.1 Gaiellales bacterium | reverse complement strand
CTGGTGCAGGGCGACGGCGACACCGGGGCGGCGCTGGTCGCCCATGGGCGCGTGGCGGCGCTGTCGTTCACCGGCTCCGAGCGGGTCGGCCGGTCGGTCGCCGTCCAGCTGGCCGAGCGCGGCGCCGCTGCCCAGTGCGAGATGGGCGGCCAGAACGCGGCCATCGTGCTGGCCGATGCCGACGTCGAGGCCGCCGCCGCGATGATCGCGTCGGCCGCGATGGGCTACGCCGGCCAGAAGTGCACCGCCACCAGCCGTGTGATCTGCGAAGCGCCCGTCCACGAAGATATGCGCGAGGCGCTGGTCGAGGCCGTCGCCGGCCTGGTGATCGAGGGGCCGGCGGACGCGGCCTGCCAGGTCGGGCCGCTGATCACCGCCGAGGCCCGCGATGCGGCACTGGCCGCCGTGGCGCGGGCGGTCGAGGCCGGGGGCAGCGTGATCGCCGGCGGCTCCGCTCTGGCCTCCGGCGCCTACCTGCAGCCGACGCTGATCGAGGTCGACGACCCGGGCGCCGAGATCGCACAGAGCGAGGTGTTCGCGCCCATCTGCGCGCTGCTTCGGGCGAGCGACGCCGACCACGCGGTCGCGATCTCGAACGGCGTTCGCCAGGGACTCTCGACGTCCGTCTACACCCGCGATCTCGACCGCGTGCTGTCGCTCACGCGCGATCTCGACACCGGGCTGGTGCGGATCAACCAGCCGACCTCCGGCGTCGACCTGCACGTTCCCTTCGGGGGAGAGAAGGCATCGGGCTACGGCCCGCGCGAGCAGGGCCGCGCGGCGCGCGAGTTCTACACCAGCACGCGCACGGTGCTGATCTCACCCAGCCGCTGACCTGCTATATTCGTCACGAGGTCTATAAGTCGTGACAAGCGCAGGTGCATACCCCAAGGTGGCGGCCGATGTGGCCGCGTTCGCGTTCCTCGATGGCGCCATGCAAGTGCTGCTGGTGCGGCGCCGATTCGAGCCGTACGAGAGCTACTGGGCGCTGCCCGGCGGCGGCCTCGATCCGGACGAGACGCTGGAGCAGGCCGCGGAGCGCGAGCTGCGCGAGGAGACCGGCGTCACCGACGCCTTCACCGAACAGCTGGCCACCTTCTCGGAGCTCGACCGCGACCCCCGCGGCAGGGTGATCTCGTGCTGCTACCTGGCGCTGGTGGACGCCGCCCGCGTCACCCTGCGGCCTGGCTCGGACTCGCGGGAGGCTGTCTGGCGACGGCTGGATCCGCTGCTGGCCGAGATCGATCGCGGGCCGGTGCTGGCCTTCGACCACGACCGCATCCTCCAGGTGGCGCGGCGCCGCCTGGCCCACAAGCTGGAGTACCAGAACGTGGCCTGGAGCCTGCTGCCGGCGCGGTTCACGATGAGCGAGCTGCGCCACGTCTACGAGGCCGGCATCGGCCGCGCGTTCGAGCCCAACAACTTCCGCCGCATCGCGCTCGGCTGGGGCGTGCTGGCCGAATCCGGCGAACGGCCGACGGGTGGCCGGCCGGCCACGCTCTACCGGTTCGCCGAGCGCTCACCGTTGATCCTGGCCGAGAGCGCCCGCTACCGGAGGGCGACGTGAAGCGGCCGCCCGGCGAGCTGCTGGTCGACCAGTACCAGCTGACGATGGCCGACTCCTACGTCGCCCAGGGCACGGCTGACGATCGCGTCGCGTTCGAGCTGTTCGTGCGCGAGCTGCCGCGCGACCGCGGCTTTCTGGTCGCCGCCGGGCTGGAGAGCGTCGTCGAGCACCTATCGGAGCTTCGCTTCCACGAACCGGCGCTCGAGTACCTGGCGAGAGCCGGGATCTGCGGCCCGCGCCTGATCGATCGGCTCCGAGATCTCCGATTCGACGGAGATCTGGATGCGGTCGGCGAGGGCACCGTGATCCACGCCGGCGAGCCGATGCTGCGGATCGAGGGCGGCCGCATGGTCTGCCAGCTGGCCGAGTCGTATCTGCTGAACCAGGTCAACTTCCAGACGCTGATCGCCACCCAGGCGGCACGCCTGGTGGTCGCCGCGGACGGCCGGCCGGTGATCGACTTCGGCTTCCGGCGTGCCCACGGCGCTGAGGCGGGCGTGCTGGCGGCCAGGTGCGCGTTCATCGGCGGCTGCTCGGCGACCGCGACGGTGGCGGCCGGCTTCGAGTGGGGGATCCCGACCGCCGGCACCATGAGCCACAGCTACGTGATGGGGTTCGAGCACGAGCTGGGCGCGTTCGAGGCCTTCCTGCGCGATCAGCCGCAGCGTGCAACGCTCCTGATCGACACATACGACACGCACGACGGGGCGCGAAACGTGATCCTGGCGTCGCGTGCCACCGGTGTGACGCCACAGGCCGTGCGGATCGACTCCGGCGAGGCCGCCGGGCTGGCACGGGAGGTGCGGCGGCTGCTGGACGAGGGCGGCCTTGAGGGGACGCGGATCATCTGCTCGGGCGACCTGGACGAGTACGAGATCGAGCGGCTGGTCGGGCAGGGAGCGCCGATCGACGGCTTCGGCGTCGGCACACGGCTTGTCACGGGAGGCGACGTGTCGGCTGTGGGTGGCGTCTACAAGCTTGTCGAGAGCGCCGGCCGGCCGGTCATGAAGACGTCGCCTGAGAAGGCAACGCTGCCCGGTCGCCATCAGGTGTTCCGGTCGGACGACGGTGACGTGATCGGGCTGGCCGACGAACGACTGCCGGGTCGTGCGCTGCTCGAGCCCGTGATGCGGGCCGGCGAGCGCGTGCGGCCGGATCCTTCGCCGGCCGAGGTGCGCGACCGCGCGGCGGGCGAGATCGCGGCGCTTTCAGAGGCGTTCCGCCGGCTGCGTTATCCCGCTACCGTGCGAGCGGCGCTCTCACCGAGCCTGGCAGCGCTGAAGGAGACACTGACGTGACCGCACCAGATCCCACCACCGCGCTGATCGTCGTGGACGTGCAGAACGACTTCTGCCCGGGCGGGGCACTTGGCGTCAGCGGCGGAGACCGGCTCGCGCCGCTGATAGCCGAGGCGGCGGCGACCGCCGGAACGCTCGTGGCGACGCGTGACATGCATCCGCCGGACCACGTCTCGTTCGCCGAGCGGGGCGGGCGCTGGCCGGCGCACTGCGTCGAGGGAACCGACGGCGCCGAGCTGCATCCGTCGGTGGCCGGCCTGCCGTTCGACATCGTCCAGGCCAAGGGCGGTGACCGCGACCGCGAGCAGTACTCCGGTTTCGACGGCACGCCGCTGGCCGAGCGCTTGCGGGAGCGGGCTGTGCAGCGCGTGGTGGTGGCCGGGATCGCCACCGACTACTGCGTGCGGGCGACGGCGCTGGATGCGATCCGCGAGGGCTTCGAGACGACAGTGCTGACGGACGCGGTGGCGGCTGTTGATGCCGAGCCCGGCGACGGCCGCAGGGCGCTGGCCGAGATCCTGGCTGCGGGCGGCCGGCTCGATCGGGTGCACCTGATGCGCGACGAGCGCGAGCTGGCGCCGCTACTGGAGGAGAAGGAGCTGGCGCTGCGGGCGGTCGTCGAGGCCGCGGGCCGCAGCCGAGCGGTGGTCGGTCTGTCGGGAGGCATCGATTCCGCGGTGGCGCTGGCGATCGCGGCCCGTGCGCTGGGCCCCCAGAACGTGACCGCAATCCGGTTGCCCTCCCGGCATACGGAGCAGGTCCATCTTGACGACGCTGCCGCAAGCGCGGCCGCGGCCGGGCTCCCGCCCGAAAACCTGCTGACCGCGTCGATCGAACCGATGCTCGAGGGCGTCGCGGCAGTGCGTCCGACTGTGCACGACCAACCGCTGCGATTCGGCAACGCCAGCGCGCGCTGCCGCATGATCGCGATCTACGACCTGGCGCAGGAGCTGGACGCGCTGGTGCTGGGCACCGAGAATCGCAGCGAGTTCCACCTTGGCTACTTCACGCGCTTCGGCGACGCGGCGTCCGACATCGAGCCGATCTGGGATCTCTACAAGACCGAGGTGCGCTCCGCGGCGCGGGCGCTCGGCCAGCCGGAATCGGTGATCACGAAGCATCCGACGGCCGGGCTGTGGGGCGGCCAGACGGACGAGGACGAGCTCGGATTCAGCTACCACGACGCCGACCTGGTAATGGTGTGCATCGAGGAGCTGGGCATGACGCCGAGCCAGGCTGCCGAGCGCACAGGCGTCTCGCCGGACGTGGTCGCTCGCGTGTCCGCCCGTGTCGCGGCCGTGCTCTGGAAGCATCACGTGCCGCACGCGCTGTGACGGCGCGCGAGCTGGTCCTCTCCCGGCGGGCGTGGATCGTGGCGATGGTCGTCCTGCTGCCGATCGGGGTGGTGCTGGGGGCGCTGTTCCAACGAAACGACTCGGGTCCCTCGGCCTGTGTCTCGCACTGGAATGCGTCCGACTCGGTGACGAGGGCAGCCTATGCACACACCGGCGGCACGTACCGGGCGCTGATCGAGGCGGATGCGACCGCATGCACGGTCTGGGTCAAGACGGCGCAGGGGACGGTGTCGTGGGACGCCGTCGCCTCCGGTTCCGACATCGGCCAGGGGGCCCCGCTCGGCGACTGGACACCGGGCACCCACCCGCTGCCCGCGAGTCAGGGCTGGAACGCCGAGGTGTCAGGCGATACGGGGAACCTTTCCGGCGGCTGACCGGCGGCCTCAACGCGGCACTCGCGAGAGCGGCCGAGTGGCATTGGCGTATTCCCCCAAGATGCACGCGGTGGGTTCCCATCAGCATTTCTTATACGACGGGGTCAGACCCGTGAGCTTTGTCGCGGGCGGCTTTGCGCGGCCGTGACCGAACCACGTGCTCTGACGCGGACCGGGGAATCTGACGGCGGGCCGGCAGTTCAGTTGAGATCCTGCGAGACGGCTGCGACGGCCTCGAGGATGACGCCGGCCGCAGCCGCGCACATGGCAGCGGCGACCGTCCGTCGGGCGACGGTGTGCCTGCTCATCACCCACAGAGCCGCCGCGAGCGCCGCCGCCACGAGCCAGGCGGCGTAGACGACGAGGTGAGACGAGCGACCCGACCAGCGCGATGTGACGTCGTCCACGTACGGATCTCCCGAGAACACGAATACGGCCAAGACGGCCGCCCCTACCAGCAGCAGCACCGCGCCGAGGCGAAGAATCGACGCGTTCCACCGGCTCGGGGCGACGGCGGCCGCAGCTGCACCAAGCAGGCAGAGCCCACAGAAGAGAATCAAGACGGCCTGCTCCATTAGCCAGGCTTCCCGCCTGGGGGCTGGTCCTGCGTGCTTCGCCGATCGCTCATCCGGTTCGAGAAGGTGATGAGTCCGGCAATGATCACGCAGGAAACGGCAAGTCCCAACAGATCGGCCGCGATCGGCGTACCGTGAAATACGACGCTGCTCAGAAAGGCGACGAACAGCACGGCGGCAGCCCCGAGCAGTGCCCTTGGTGCGCGCCGGCGACGCGGACTGGCCGGCACCGGCGGAATGGGCTTGCCGAGCAGGTCCAACAGGCTCCGCTGCGTGGAGGCGGGAATCCTGGCGGGTGCCTTGAGTTCATCAGGGATGTCCGGATGGTGACCCGTCATGCGTGTCCACTGTAGAGCCGAACGGCAAAACGACGACGGCCCCCCGGTGAGGGAGGGCCGTCGTACGAGGGAGTGGCTTCGGTGTTGCCGGTGCTGCTACGCGGCGCGCAGCGGCTGCATGTCGGCCGAGGCGGCCAGCTCGCGCAGAGCCTCCGCTTCGAGCTGGCGGACGCGCTCGCGGGTCAGGCCGACGATGCGGCCGATCTCCTCGAGGTTGCGGGGATCGTTGCCGTCCAGGCCGAACCGCAGCTCCAGGATCAGGCGCTTGCGCTCGCCCAGCCGGTTGAGGCCCTCGCGCAGCTTCTCGTGGCGCAGCTGCGCCTCGGCAAGCTCCTCGGGGTTGCCGGCGTCCGGATCGGCGATCATGTCGCCCAGCTCCGAGTCGCCGTCCTCGCCCACAGGCTCGTGCATCGAGACCGTCTTGCGCGCCAGGCTGAGCGTCTCGGCAACCGCGTCGACGGTCAGCTCGGCAGCCTTTGCGATCTCGTCGTCGGTCGGCTCGCGGCCCAGGCTCGCCTCCAGCGACCGCCGCGAGCGCTCGATTGCGCGCAGCCGGTCGGAGACGTGGACGGGCAGGCGGATGGTGCGACCGCTGTTGGCGATCGACCGCTGCACCGCCTGGCGGATCCACCAGGTCGCGTACGTGGAGAACTTGAGGTCACGGCGCCAGTCGAACTTCTCGACCGCCCGGTTCAGGCCAAGCACGCCCTCCTGGATCAGGTCGAGGAACGGCACGCCCTGGCCGCGGTACTGCTTCGCGATGGAGACCACCAGCCGCAGGTTCGACTCGATCATGCGACGCTTGGCGATCAGGTCGCCGCTCTCGATGGCCTTGGCCAGCGAGACCTCCTCGTCCTTGGTCAGCAGTGGGTAGCGGCCCGCCTGGCGAAGGAAGAGATCGAGGCTGTTGGTGGTCGTGATCTCGACATCGACCACCTCCACGCGCTCCTCGGGGGCGGGGGGATCGACGACGTCGACGCCGAGTCCGGTCAGCTCGTCGCGCAGTGCCTGGATGTCATCCGCGTCGAGGTCGATCTCCTGCGCCAACGCCGCAAGCTCGTCCTCGTACAGCACCCCGCGCTCCTGCCCAAGCTCGACCAAGAGCCGGGCTTCCGGCTCGATGATCAGCTGGTCAGTCATAGGTATCAACTCCCTCGAAAATCTTCGTCGTCATGCAGCCCAGCGAACCACGGCCGCTTCTCTCTAACGTTCGCCCCGAATAGGATATTACCGCCCAGGTTCGCGCCTATGTTTGTACGTGCTGCCGGTTGAGGTCGGATTGGAGGTCACCGCGCGACCTTCCTCCGGCGTAGACCCGTCTCGTGACCGGCCGACCTTCCTGGCCGCTCACGTCGGGAACCATCCCCGATTTGCGGTGTTCGCAAACCCAGTTTATCCGTGTCTTGGAGGACTTACCAGGGGGTACCGGTCAACCGCACGGACTTCTTACGTCCTCTTAACCTGAGATACGCACAGCGCCCATGTACACGCTGGCGTACCAGGGGTCGGACAGCGCCGAGATCTTGACCACGTCGCCGGTGTGTGGGGCGTGGATGAACAGGCCGCCGCCGTTGTAGATGCCGACGTGCCCGAGGTCGGGGTAGAAGAAGACCAGGTCGCCGGGCGCCAGCTGGTCGCTTCCGACCCGCGATCCGGACGTCCACAGCGCTCCCGTGTAGTGCGGCAGCGAGACGCCGAGCTGGCCGTAGACGTACACCACCAGTCCCGAGCAGTCGAAGCCGGATGGGCTGGCGCCGCCCCACACGTAGGGCACGCCGAGGTACTGCTGCGCGATCGCCGCGGCCTGCTGTCCCAAGGTGCCCGCCGGCGGCGGGGTGTAGGTGCCACCCGAGCCGCCGGATCCCCCGCTCGAGCCGCCGCTGTTGGCGGGCGGCTGGGCGGCCTGCTGGCGGGCGAGCGCCGCTGCGCGCTCGCGGGCGGCCCGGTCACGAGCCGCGCGGCGCTGGTCGATCAGCCGCCGCAGATCGCTCCGCACGCCGTCCAGCAGCTGCTGACGGTCGCGCAGCTGGGCCTGGACCGTGGCCTTGTGAGCGCGGGCCTGGGCGAGCAGCTTGGCGGCGGAGTCCTCCTCCTTGCGAAGCGCGGCCTGCCGGCGTGAGATCTCCTGCTCAGCGTTCGTAACCGCGTCCAGCAGCTCGCCCTCGGACTTGGCGATCCGCTGCACGTACTCGACGCGGTCAACCAGGGTGCTGAACGAGCCCGCGCCGAGCACGTAGGCGGCCGGGTCCTCGGAGCCCGTCTGCTTGTACGCCGAGACAAGGAAGGCGGCCAGGTGGACGCGCGCGACCTTCAGATTATGCCGGGCGACGTGCAGCCGGATCGTGTTCTCGCGGATCTGAGCGTGGACGTCGGCGAGGTGCTGGCGCGCGCTGTCGTAGGCCTCGATTGAGGCCTCGAGCTTCATGTCGAACTCGTTCAGCTGGCGCTCGATCGATGCGATCTGAGCGCGCTTGTCGCTGATCTTGCTCGCCTGAGCAGGCCCCGCCAGCGCGGCCACGGCAAACGCCGCGATCATCGCCAGGGTTCCGGTGCGACGGGCCCACGCACGTGCGCTGGGCCGTCGCCGATGACCGGTCCAGGTCGGCATGGGCGCGAACTCTACCAGCCTGGATGGACAGCAACAACACGCTCCCGGATCTGTTTACCGGCAGCTAACAGTTGCGGTTGTTCGCCGGTTGACACATTCGCGGACCCGGTCGGACCGGCATGGCCATCGCCACGACGCGTTCCCAGACAGGGTGGAGGCAGGGGATTGCAAAGTGGGGAGTGGTGGGGTAGAGTGGGGCGAAATGGGAGACACAGCCCTTGCTGCTCGGCGAA
>JAWVDZ010000015.1:0-5267 GCA_033856955.1 Gaiellales bacterium | reverse complement strand
GGGGGGGGGCCCCCCCCCCCCCCCCCCACGATGGGTTCCGCTACTCGATGGCGGCGCCTGCGGGCGGGATGTCGTCAGGCATGGTCGGCGCCCAGAGTCGCAGGGAGAGCTTTCGCTTGTCCTCGACGACCACGCGGAAGACGTACAACACCGCGGCGATCAACAGCACTCCGATGCCCTCGAACACGATCGTCTTGCTGGTGTCGCCCCAGGCCAGGCCGGAGTTCCAACCACCCCATATCAGCAGCACCGCATCGAACGCCGCCAGCAGACCCGCCAGGACCACCCAAGGGCCCCCCACCTTGATCGGGCGGGGCCAGTTCGGACGGTCCTTGCGCAGCAGGAGGAAGCCTGACATCGCGAACACGTGGCAGGTCACATAGCCGAGGTTCGAGAAGATCAGGATCTTGATCGCACCGGTCGGATCGTAGGCATACGTACACAGCAGAATCAGATTCAGTATCGCGTCCAGCGTCATCGCGTTCGCCGGCACATGTTTCCGATTCAGCCTCCCCAGCAGCCTGATCGTCATGCCGTCCTGAGAGATGCCGTACAGCGCCCGGGAGCCGTCCGCGGTGGCGGTGTTCATCGCGAGCACGATGCCGGCACAGAGCGACAGGACGGCCAGTCCTGCGAGGAACCCGCCCATCAGGATGTGCAGGGTGTCCGGCATGAACGTGTAGATGTTCGTCGTGAAGTCAGCGTTGAAGAAGAGATTTTGATCGCCGTACGTCCCCATCGCCCCCATCGGCAGCAGCCCGTAGGTGATCACGCCAAAGATCGCCGCCACCCGCAACGCCTTCGGCGTGTCGCGGGCCGTATCGTGGTACTCGGGGGCGAAGGTCGCGCAGCACTCCATGCCGTAGGCCGACCAGCACATCGCATAGAGCCAGACGATCACCAGCGTGGCGCTGCTCACTCCGTAGAATCCCGCGGTGGCGCCGATGTTGTTGTGCAGGTTCGCGCTGTGCCAGTCACCGGTCAGATACGGTAGGACCATCATTGCCGCCAGCGGGAACATCAGCAGCGCACCGGTGACGTAGCCGACCCAGACCGCCGGCCGCATGCCGGCGATGTTGAAGGCCCAGATGACGAGGATGATGACGGCCGTGAGCGCGATCGGGAAGCTGAAGTAGATGGTCTGGCCGAGCAGCTGCCAGCTGTGATTCCAGCTGCTGCTCGCGGCTCCCGAGGACGTGTACCACTCGGCCTGGACGAGGAAGCCGACAACCACGCCGGTGGCCGACAGCACCACCGACCAGCCGATCCAGTAGCCGAAGGCGGCCACCGGCCCGATGAACGAGAAGTACTTCTTCCACGCCTCATGGGCGTAGATGGCGATGCCACCCGAAAGCTTCGGGAACATCGCGGCTGTTTCGGAGTAGATGTAGTTGTGACCCGCGCCCAGCACCACCGAGATGGTCCACAGGATGACCGCGCCCCAGCCTCCCAACGAGAGTGCGGACGCCCCCAGAGCGGTGATCAGGAAGCTCGGGTTCGCGAGGGCGACAACGAACCCGTCGAACCAGCTGATTGACTTGAGGAGCTCTCGTTCCTCGACAACCGCGGTAGCCATGCACACCTCCGGTGATAAGACGTGGAATGAAGTACGGGAGAGGCGCTAGAAAACAGGATTTCGACCCAACGGTCAAGCGCACTTTCGACCACGTGCCGGACGGCACGTGTGTCCGCCGACCCATACACGCCTCACGACCTTGCGCGCATGCCACGCGATGGGGGAAGATGGGCCGGTGAAGGCGCCGGCGATCACCCTTCGATGCGATTGTGGCAACAGCGAGGGGCGCGCGGCCTACGGTGAACGCTGGACGTGTCCAAGGTGCGGTCGCACCTACGACACATCCCAGATCCCGCAAGGCGACTACGGTGAGATCGCCGCGCTCGACCGCCGATACCGGAAGGTCAGCTGGTCGATCATGGTCGTACTTGCGCTGCTGGTGCTGATGGCGGCTCTGACGCGCCAGCTCCTGCCCACCTTCTCCGGCCTTGCGCTCGTTCTGCTGGGGTGGTTCCTGTTCATCAAGCCGGTCGTCCACCGCCGTCACAAACAGGCGGTGAGCGGGCTGATCCGAAACTGGAACCTGCACGCGGAGGCGCCCGAAGCATGAGCCCCCTGCTGCGCTCGCACTCGCCCATCCCGCCGACGCCGGCCACCACCGGCGGCTCGCGCTGCCGGCCGGTCATGCTGGCGACGCTGGCGGTGCCGTTCGAGCTCGAGTCCGCCCGGGTCGCGATCCAGGCGGCGATGGAGGGCGGCGTCAAGCTGATCGTGGTGGACGCGGTGGAGATGCCACTGTGGCTGCATTCGATGACCACCCGCCGCGCCGACCTCGAGGAGGAGGCCGATCGCGTCGAGATCCGCCGGATGGCGAGCAACGCCGCCGGCCTCGGAATCGAGGTCGAGCACCTGCGGGTGCGAAGCCCGCGTCCGATCGAGGCCGTGCTGGAGCTGTGTGGCGAGCGCGAGGCGGGCCTGCTCGTGCTGGGACCCGACCCCTCTCGGCTTCGCCCGCGCAGCTTCCGCCGCGCCGTGCGCCGCGTCCGCAAGCGGGCGTCGTGCCTGCTGTGGGTGGCGGGCGAAGGGCCGTAGAGACCCTTCACCCGCCGCGAGGTTCCGTTCGCTAATCGCCAGCGGTGGCCGGTTGGCCGAGCAGCTCGTACGCCGCTGGTGACGGTGATTCGTTGCTTGGGTCGGTGAGCCGGAACGGCTTGCCGTGCTGGTACTGGCCGATCACGTAGCCGAGAACGCCGGCGGCCAGCGCGGCCAGTCCGACGATGATCGCGGCGGTGGCGTAGCCGCTGACGTCGGTTCCCTTGATCAGGTACCCGGTGTACTTGATCCAGATCACACCGAAGACGGTGCCGATCAGGTTCACCGCCAGGCAGATCCAGGCGATCGGTATCCAATACGGAGCGAGCTTGAAGGCGCGCGGCCAGTCGGGCCGGTCACGCCGTAGCAGCAGGAATCCCGAAAGCGCGAACACGTGCGACAGGACGTAGCCGATGTTGCCGGCCACGAGGATGAAGAGGAGGCTTGGCGAGAAGTAGAGCAGGCAGATGTTGAGGATGCAGTCAAGCGCCATCGCCCGTCCCGGCACGTGGAAGTGGTTGAGGCGGTCGAGCTGCTTGACGGTCAGGCCCTCCTTGGCCATGCCGTACAGCGCACGCGATCCGTCCATCGTGGCCGTGTTCATCGACAGCAGCAGTCCGGCGCTCAGGAACACCACGAACAACCCGCCCAGCGACGTGCCGACCGTCTTGTCCAGCGCCGAGGTGAGGTAGGCGATGAAGGTCGTGTCCTTGGCGATGGTGGCCGTGCCCAGCACCGCGACGATCGTCAGCGGCAGCAGCAGACACAGGAAGCAGTTGAGAATGCCGGCCGACGCGAGCGCCTTGCGGGTGTCGTCCTTGGTGTCGTGGAACTCCGGCGCGAAGGTGGCCGGAGCCTCCGGCCCATAGGACGACCAGCCGATCACCCAGAACCAGACGATGCCCATCGTGATGCTCGAGAACGTGCCGGCCGAGCCGCCGTAGAACTGCACCGAGGGAGTGATGAAGCTCTCACCCAGCGCGTGGTGGCTGATATCGCCGTTCAGGAACGGGACGATGGCCAGAGAGAGAACCGGGATCAGCATCATCGCACCGGTCACATAGCTGAACCACACCGCCGGGCGCATGCCACGGACGTTGAACCCGAAGCACGCCAGGATGCAGGCCAACCCGATCAGCCGCACGCCGTTGACGTCGAAGAATCCGATGTGCCACACGAACGTCCCGATCCAATTGGTCGACCAGAACCGGGTGATCAGCAGCGTGCCGATGATTCCGCCATAGATCGCGAGCACGCTCGACCACGCGAACCAGTAGCCGAACGTCGCCAGCGGCCCCGCCAGCGAGAAGTACTTGCGCCAGCCCTCCTTCGCGTACATCGACAGGCCTCCCGACTTATCGGGAAACATGGTCGCCGGCTCGGCGTAGATGTACGCCTGTAACGCCCCCACGATCGACGACGAGAACCAGATGATGGCCGCCCACTTCGGGCCCAGCGTGACGACCGAACCGGCCAGACCGGCCAGCAAGAAACCGGGATTGCACAACCCAACCACGAAGCCGTCCCACCAGTGCATCGTCTTCAGAAGACGACGATCGTCTACCGCAATCTCAGCCATCGGATCCTCCTGGGAGCTTGCCGTGAGGCGGCCATCCTACCGAATGGGGTGGCGGGTTGCCGGACTCGGCGCAACAATCCCAGCTGTGAACGTCCCCATCCTTGTCAACTGCCAGTGCGGCCGCACAACAAGCGCGATCGCAGGCGAGGAGGTTACGTGCGACTGCGGCCGTCGCTATGCCACCGAGCTCTCGGCCCAGCAGGTGGCCGCGCTTCATGCGATGAACCAGCAGATGCGCGTGTTCGCCCGCCTCGGTGTGGGGCTGACCGGCCTGCTTGCGATCCTCGCCCTCGCGGTGGTGAACGTCTACGCGGGCTTGGCGGCGTTCGTGCTCGGCGCCGTCGGCTGGTGGGTCGTGCTGCAACCGGTCTGGCGTCGCCACGCGGTGGCACGGCTGGCAGACCTGCCGCCGGCAAACGTCAGCCCCAAGTAGCCCCAGGATTACCCCAGCTCGAACGTGATCTGCTTGGTCTCGGTCAGCGCGTCGAGGATCCAGCCCGCCAGCTCCCTGCCGGCGCCCGACTTCTTCGCGCCGCCGAACGGCGCCATCTGATCCCAGTAGTTGGTCGTCTCGTTGATGTGGACGGTGCCGTGCCGGAGCTGCTCGGCTGCCTGCCAGGCCGCGCGAAGATCGTTGGTGAACACGGCCGCCGTGAGACCGAAGTCGGTCTCGTTGGCGATCGCGATCGCTTGGTCGAGCGTCTCGAAGGTCATGATCGGCGCCACCGGCCCGAACGTCTCCTCCTTGGCGATGGCCATCTCGCTCGTGACGCCGGTGAGGATCGTCGGCTCGTGGTAGCGCTCGTCGAAGCCGCCGCCGTGGACGACGACGGCGCCGAGCTCGACGGCGTCGGCGACGTGCCGCTTGGTGCGCTCCATCGTCACGACGTTGCACATCGGGCCCATGTCGGTGGTCTCGTCGAGCGGGTCGCCGACCTTCAGGCGCTTGGTCTTCTCGACGAACAGCTCGACGAAGCGGTCGTGGACGTCCGTGTGGACGAGCACTCGCTCGGCGGCGGTGCAGACCTGGCCGGCGAGGTAGAAGCAGCCCATCACGGCGGCGTCCGTGGCAGCCTCGAG
>JAWVDZ010000014.1:0-5671 GCA_033856955.1 Gaiellales bacterium | reverse complement strand
GCACGCCACCGTCACGACGGTCATGACCAGCGTTCCGGCGATCGCGACGTGCACCGCGATCACCCCCCAGGGAAGTCCGTTTCGGTACTGGTACTCGCCCACGCCCAGCTGGCACACGGTCAGCACGATCCCGGCCAGCGAGAGTCGCTGCGCGAGCGACCCGCGCTCACGCCGCCACAGCCACACCGCGAGCGCCAAGAACACTGCCGTGAACGTGAACGCCGCCCGCACGTGCACCCAGACGGCGTCGTAGAAGTTGCCCAGCCGCTCGATCGGCCGGTCAGTTGCACCGGCGTGCGGGCCGGCGGCGGTCACGAACGCGCCGGTGGTCACCAGCACCAGACAGACGAGCACCGCGAGACCGGCCAGCATCGCCTGACGCGTGCGGGCGATCGGCGGCAACTCGATCCCGCGCGCCCGGGAGACCGCGTGGAACGTGACCCAGGTCGCCGTTGCGACCACCGCCATCGCGAGCAGGAAATGCGACATCACCAGCAGCGGGTGCAGATCGAACGCCACGGTCACCGCTCCCAGCGGCACCTGGGCGACCGTGCCGGCGGCCGCCGCCACCGCTCCCCGGATCACCGGCCGCGCCAGGCCCGGCGTGCGGAACCCAAGCCAGGCGGTCACGACGGCCGCCACCATCGCAATGCCCGAGATCACGCGGTTGCTGAACTCGACCACCGAGTGGTAACCGGTGGACGGAATCAGGCTGTCGGCCTGGCAGGTGGGCCAGTGCGGGCAGCCCAGCCCGGACGCGGTCAGCCGCACAAGCCCACCGGTGACGACCACCAGCCACAGCAGCCCCAGGGTGACCAGCGCCGCACGTTCGAACGTCCGCGCCGAAACGACGCCGTGGCGGGCGCGTGTGAGGGCGGATTCGGCCGTCGCCATGGACCTAGTGTAGAGACTGTCCGGCGGACGGCATACCGGCTCCCAGCACAGCCCGCACGCCCCGCGGCGGGGCGGTCAGCAGCCCTGCCGCACGCGAGCAGTCGAGCGCGCAGTTGAGGGGGCGGCGCGGGCGGGCGGCCGCGCTCAGCGCCGAACGAAGCAGCGCGGGGTCGCGGCCGTGGCGGAGCGCGACCAGGCGCGCAAACTCGAGCCGCGAGACGGTGTCCGCCCCGGCCACGTGCAGCGTGCCCGAAAGCGGCCGGCGGGCCAGCTCGAGCAGGGCGGCGGCCAGCTCGGCAGCCAGGATCGGGCAGCGCAGCTCGTCGCTGAAGAACGCCACGTCGCGCCGGCCGTCCAGCGCGTCCAGCACCATCAGCTCGTGCGGGCCCGGGCCGTCGCCACCGTAGATCAGCGAGGTGCGAACGATCAGTGCGTCCGGGGCCGCACCCGCGACCGCCCTCTCACCCGCCAGCTTGGCACGTCCGTAGTCGGTGATCGGCACGGCCGCATCGTCCTCGCTGTAGCCGCCCCGCTCGCGCCGCCCGTCGAACACGAAGTCGGTCGAGATGTGGATCAAGCGCGCGCCGACTGACGCGGCGGCCTGGGCGACGTTGGCGGCTCCGGTGACGTTCACGTCGACCATCTGCTCACCGGACTGGAGGTAGGCGGTGTGGATGACCACCTCCGGGCGCAGATGCTCCACCAGCCGCCCGACCGCGGCGTCGTCACGTACGTCGAGCGCCGGCCCCGGGCCGGGCTGGGTGTGGCGGGTAGCCATGATGTCCCAGTCCTGTCCCGCCCACGCGGCCAGCGCGCGGCCCAGGTAGCCGGTTCCGCCCGTGATCAGAAGCCGGCCCGGCTGCGTTCGCCGCTCCTCCCCACGCCCGCGCATCGATCGATCGTAGCGAGACGATCATCGAGATGGTTGATCCCATGTGCAGCGTGGATGCAGGGTGGAGTCCAAGGCGCGTTGGGCGGCGGGAGCGCTCGCAGCACAGGCTGGGGAAGCCCTGGGCAAGAGTGATCGTGCCGTCCAGCGTGTCCTGGGCCCGATCCTGCGCCGCGTTGCATATGGGATCAATCATCTACAGTTGGTGCTTCCGCCGCACCCACTCACTCCACGGAGATCCCGATGACGACAACGCTTCCGGAGCAGGACACGACCGCACTGCTCGCCCGGCTCGACCTCGACGCAGACATGCTCAGCGACGGCGACCTGGAGGTGCGCACGCCGATCACGGGAGAGCCGGTCGCGCGGATCCACTCCCACACCGCCGAGCAGGCCGAGGCCGCGATCGCCCGCTCCAGCGAGGCGTTCCTGGCCTGGCGCGAGCTGCCCGCCCCCCGCCGGGGAGAGCTGGTGCGGCTGCTGGGCGAGGAGCTGCGGCACGAGAAGGAGGCGCTGGGCGCGCTGGTCACGCTCGAGGCCGGCAAGATCGGTCAGGAGGGACTGGGCGAGGTGCAGGAGATGATCGACATCTGCGACTTCGCGGTCGGGCTCTCGCGCCAGCTCTACGGCCTCACGATCGCGTCGGAGCGGCCCGGCCACCGGATGATGGAGACGTGGCACCCGCTCGGCCCGATCGGCGTCATCACCGCCTTCAACTTCCCGGTCGCCGTCTGGAGCTGGAACTCGGCGCTGGCCTTCGTCTGCGGCGACCCCGTGATCTGGAAGCCGTCCTCGCGCACGCCGCTCACCGCGCTGGCCTGTCAAGCGCTGTTCCGGCGGGCGGCGGAGCGGTTCGGCGACGCACCCGAGGGTCTGCTGGAGGTGCTGATCGGAAGCGCCGGGCGCGTGCTGGTGGACGACGTCCGGATTCCGCTCGTCTCGGCCACCGGATCGACCGCGATGGGCCAGGCGATGGCGCCGCGGGTGGCGGCGCGGCTCGGCCGCTCTCTGCTCGAGCTGGGCGGCAACAACGCGATGATCGTCACCCCCAGCGCCGACCTCGACCTGGCGGTGCGCGCGATCGTGTTCGCGGCCGTGGGAACCTGCGGCCAGCGCTGCACCTCGTTGCGCCGGCTGATCGTGCACGAGTCGATCGCGGACTCGCTGCTGGAACGGCTCGAGCGGGCCTATGACAGCGTGCAGGTCGGTGACCCGCGCGAGCCCGGGACGCTGTGCGGCCCGCTGATCTCGACGGACGGCTTCGACGACATGCAGGCGGCGCTGGAGCGGGCTCGCAGTGACGGCGGCAGCGTCAGCGGAGGCGAGCGGCTGCTGGCCGACCGCTGGCCGCAGGCTCGCTACGTGCGACCGGCGATCGTCCGGATGCCGGAGCAGACGGACGTCGTGCGTGAGGAGACCTTCGCCCCGATCCTGTACGCCGTCAGCTACCGCGAGATGGACGAGGCGATCCGGCTTCACAACGACGTGCCGCAGGGGCTCTCGTCATGCATCTTCACCGGCGACCTGCGGGAGGGTGAGCGATTCCTCGCCGCGGGCGGTTCGGACTGCGGCATCGCGAACGTTAACATCGGCCCCAGCGGCGCCGAGATCGGCGGAGCTTTCGGTGGTGAGAAGGAGACCGGCGGCGGGCGCGAGTCGGGCTCAGACGCGTGGAAGATCTACATGCGCCGGCAGACCGCAACCGTCAACTACTCGCACGACCTGCCGCTGGCACAGGGCATCGTGTTCGACGTCTGATGGTTGATCAGCCGCCCGCCACGGGCTGCAGGTTCAGCTGCTCGTGGCGGCCGAGGTAGCGCGGCGCCGGCTGGGAGATCTCCGCGTCCCACACCGCCTTGATGTCCGCGAACACCTCGCGGGCCTGGTAGTGCACCATCTTGTCAGTCGGCACCCGGCCCCAGTCGCGCACGCCGAGGCCGTCGGCGTCGATCCCCACCGACCGGCACAGGTAGACGGCGCGCGGTAGGTGGTAGTTCTGGGTCACGACGACTGCGCTCTTTACCCCGAAGATACGCCAGGCGCGGTAGCACGAGTCATAGGTGTCGAACCCGGCATCGTCGAGCGTGATCGCCGCGGCCGGAACGCCCTTCGACTCCGCGTAGTCGCGCATCGCCGCCGGCTCGTCGTGGCTTCGGGTGCTGTTGTCGCCGCTCATCAGCAGGCCGTCCACCTTGCCCAGCCGGTAGAGGCGGATCGCGGCGTCCAGGCGGTCGGCCAGAAACCAGGTCGCCTTGCCGTCCCGGGTCAGCCCGGCGCCGAGCACGATCGCGACCTGACGGTGGCCGATGTCGGCCGGGTTGGATGAGATGTGGCCCGAGGCGTCCAGCCGGATGATCACGAGCGGCGCCAGAAGCGCGATCGTCAGCACCAGCAGCGTGCCGGCAGCGACCATCAGTCGTCGTCGCGTGAACATCTCCCGACCATAGACGCTGCCGGGCTGCGGACGCCCCTCCGCTCAGGGGCGATGACGGTCATTGGGCTGAGCCCGACTCCATCGCCCGAGCCGCTATCGCATCATCTGCGCGTTACCGACCAGGGCCAACGGCGTGTTGCTCTCCGGGTCGCAGACCCAGATGCTGTTCCATTGGCCCTGGCCGAGGGCGGCCTGTCATGCTTGCGAACAGATCATGCACCTGGAACATGACCGGACTTGGCCAGAGAGAGAGGCCTGGCTGGCCGCCGCGATTGGAGAGCGAGCACGGGTCGTCCGAACGTGGCCGATCGGCGCCAGCTCGACCACCATGGACGCGGTGGACATCGCCGATCGCCGCGGCCGCATCCACCGGCTCGCGCTGCGGAGGTACACCGACGCGCCCCGGCTCGGGAACGACCCGTGGTACGACCCGCGCAATGAGGCCCGCGCGCTGAGCCTCCTGGAGAGCACCGACGTTCCGGCGCCACGCCTCGTCGACGTCGACCTGACCGGAGCGGTGTGGGGCGCGCCCGCCCTGCTCACGTCACGCATCCCGGGAAGGACGGTGTCGCGTCCAGCCGACATGCACCGGTTTCTGGGCGAGCTGGCGCGGACGCTGGTGCGAATCCACGCGGTTTCTGCACCTGCGGCATCCGGCCTGCTCGGCTATGCGCCATACACGCCTGGAGCAGAGATCAGCCCGCCGCAATGGACCACGGTACCGGGCCTCTGGGAACGCGTGCTGCGCCTGATCGCCGGGCCGCCACCGTCCGCACCCCGCGGATTCATCCACCGCGACTACCACCCCGCCCAGACGCTGTTCGTGCGAGGGCGGCTGCGCGGCGTTGTCGACTGGACGACGGCGTGCACGGGTCCACCCGACGTCGACCTGGCCCGCATGCGGATCAACCTGGCATGGGACTTTGGGCCCGCGGTCGCCGAGCGGTTCGTTTCGGCCTTCGCGACGGAGTCGGGCAGACCCGGCCCTCATCCCTACTGGGAGCTGGTCGATTGTGCCGACTGTCTGCCGGACATGGCGGAACCGGGCAGCGACGAGGAACTGCGCCAGCTGCGTCGCTTCGAGCGCCATGTCGCCTCGCTGGCAGCCGCCTTCGGCTAGCCACCCACTGATGCGGACCTATCCGAACGCCGCGCAGAACTCGTCAAAGTCACCGTCCTGACGCGGCCCGGACACGAACAGGACGTTGAAGTCACCGTCGACGACGATTCGGCCCGTGTCCAGCCAAACGATGCCGCGTCCGGGAGCCGTGAACTTGTTGTAGGGCCCATTGTCGGTTCTCGTTCTCACCGAACCATCGGCGTTGTAGGTGATCTGCTCCGTGAAGCTGCTATTCTGTTGAGTCAACGTGGTCCCATTCGCCGTCGCGGTGACCCTGAATGGGCCGGGCCGCGCCTTCGCGATCGTCTTGTAGAGGAAGCCTGTGTTGTCGTAG
>JAWVDZ010000013.1:0-3786 GCA_033856955.1 Gaiellales bacterium | reverse complement strand
TGGCCCGCGACTGGCCTTTTCAAAGCGTGTTTGCGCCGGGTCTGGGATGATCTCCAGCGACGGCGTGGTTGCGACCACCGACCGCTGCACGCTTCGGCTGCTGCGACCCGAGGACGCCGAGCCGTTGCAGCGGCTCTACGGCGATCCGGTGGCGATGCGCTACGTCGGCAGCGAAGGGGCGGCGCGCCCGCCCGAGCAGACGGCGGCCGGGGTGGCGCGGCTGATCGAACATCAGCGGCGGCACGGATTCTCGCTGTGGGCCGTGATCGAGTCGGACAGCGGCGACGTGATCGGCGTCGCCGGCCTGGTGCTGGTCGAGTTGGTAGGCCCGGAGGTTGAGGTGGTGTACGAGCTGGTGCGCGATCACTGGGGCAGAGGGTTCGCAACCGAGGTGGCCGGTGCCTGCCTCGCCGTCGCGTTCGGGGAGCTGGGGCTAGCGCGGGTGGTGGCGCTGTCCTATCCCGAGAACTCGCCCTCGGTGCGCGTGATGCAGAAGATCGGCATGAGCGACGACGGCGAGTTCGAGGCCTACGGCCGCCGCATGGTGCGCTACGTGAGCGACGCGCCGCCCGCCACCTGACCGCTCCCGCCCCAAATGTGATGGGTGTCGACTTGAACGGGTCTACCGCAAAGCGGGGATTCTGCTGCATCCCGTCTGGTCGCGGACGATCACGCGGGAGATGCCTGATCGCTTTCATGGGCGACCTGCGACCGCGATCCTGTCCAACTGGCTGAACTCGCTGCCGCATGGTCGCCACGTGCTCGAGTCGCGGTGGAACGCACGCCACCACGTCATCCTTGTGGCGCTGTGGTTCCACATCGCCGCGCTGTGGGTGTTCGCCGCCTTCCAGGGCTACACGCTGCACGATGCCGCGGTCGTCGGCGTGCTGGCCCCGATCATGCTCGTTGCCTGGCTGTGCAACCAGCGCTGGCTGGGCAGAGCGGTGCGAAGCTCGCTCGCCTCACTGGCCCTGCTCTGCTGCGCAGCCGTGCTGGTGGGCCTGTGGCATGGCACGACTGAGGGCCACTTCGATTTCTTCGTCGTCATCACGCTGCTGATGCTCTACGGCGACTGGCTGCCGTTCGCGCTCGCGCTGGTGTTCGTGATCGCCCACCACGTCGCGCTGGGCCTCGTCTCGCCGCTGCTCGTGTTCGACCACCCCGGCTCCGCCTGGGCCTGGGCTCTTGTGCACGGCGGCTTTGTGCTCGCCCTGGCGGCCGCCAACATGGCCGTGTGGCGGAGCACCGACCTGCTGCAACACGATGTCGAGACGGGCGTCTGCTCGCACGAGCTGGTGCTCGAGCGGGCACGCCGAGCGGTCGAGCGGAAGCGCCCGGGCTCACGCGCGCGCCATCGCGTCTCGGTGCTCGTGCACTGCGACATCGACCGCCTCCAGCTGGTCAACGACGGACTCGGCAGGGCGGCGGGAGATCGCGTGATCAGCGAGACGGCCTCCCGCCTCAAGCGCTCCGCTCCCGCCGGTGCGACGGTCGGCCGCCACGCCGGTGACCAGTTCGTGATCCTGATCGAGGGCCTTGCGTCGACCGGCGAGGCGGAGGCGGCCTGCGACCGGATGATCGCGGCTCTGTCGGCGCCGCTCGACCTGGACGACGACTGGAGCATCGTTCCCGCCGCCTCCTTTGGCCTGGTCGTGCTCGACGGCGCCCAGGACGCGGACTCGGCTCTGGTCGACGCGGTCACCGCGATGGAGATCGCGAAGCGAAGCGGTGGCGGCCGGCGCCGCTGGTTCGAGCGCTCGATGCACGCCGACCGGCTTGCCCGCCACGACATCGAGCGCGCGCTGAGGCGGGCGCTGGACGAGCGGGACGTGATCGTCCGCTACCAGCCAATCGTCGATCTCGATCACGATCGGGTGGTGGGCTTCGAGGCGCTCGTCCGAATCGCCGGCCACGACGGCACCCTGATCACGCCCGACCGCTTCATCCCCCTGGCCGAGGCCAGCGGCCTGATCCACCGGCTGGGCGAGTGCGTGCTGGAGGACGCTCTCGGCCAGCTCGGGGAGTGGTCGCGTGAGCCGGCGGCCGCTCGCGTCTGGGTCAGCGTCAACTGCTCGCCGATCGAGCTGGCGGCGGAATCGTATCCCGGCCTGCTGACCGACGTGCTCCAGCGTACCGGCGTTGCCGCGGAGCGGGTCACGCTCGAGATCACGGAGAGCGCGCTGCTCGACCACGACGGCCAGACCCCGGAGCGGCTCCGGCGGCTGCGCGAGTTGGGCGTGCGGCTCGCGCTCGACGACTTCGGATCGGGCTACTCGAATCTGGGCTATCTGGCGAGCCTGCCGTTCGACAGGCTGAAGATCGACCGCGCATTCGTGAGCGGCATCGATCGCAACCTGAAGAAGCGCGCGATCGTCCAGGCCGTGATCGACATGGCGGATGCGTTAGGCATGCATGCCGTTGCCGAGGGAGTCGAGACGAGCGCCGAGGCAGCTCTGCTGCGCGGGATGCGGTGTCCGCTGGGTCAGGGGTATCGCTACGGCCGCCCGCTCACAGCCGAGGATGCCATGGCTCTGCTGAACGCGACCACCTTGCTCGGTCGCGCCGATCGTCGCGACGCCGCCTGACTGCGGGATTCCCGCGAACTGCCGAGCGGATTCCCGCACGCTGTGTGGGCCGAAGTCCGATGGCGGATCGCCGGGGATCGCCGAGACTTGAGAGAGACCACTTTTCAAGCCCACAGCGAGAAGGAGAACGTCATGCGCAAGGTACTGGAAATCGGAGGATACGTCGCCGCGATCGTGTTGATCTGCTTCGGCGTCGCATCGATCGTGATGGGCGTGAACGGCCGCTCGACGGTGCAGTCCACGCTCAACCAGGAACAGATCGTGGGAACGCCCGACATGACACCGGCCGCGATCAAGGCGGAGGCCAAGGACGCCGGCCTTTCCACCACCATCTCGCTGCCGACCGCGGCCGTGGCCGGCCTGCCGATCAACAGCGGCGAGCGGGCACGCGTGTTCGCCAGCTACATGCGGATCCACGCGCTCGAGGCGACCGGCGGCCTGACCTACGCACAGATGCCGCGTTTCGCCACGACGGACGGTAAGGGCACGAATGACGCCAGCCTCGCGCTGAAGGGCGAGAACGGGCAGCCCCTGGACAACCCGCTGCGGCAGGTGTGGGTGACCGAGACGGCGCTCTCCACCGCGCTCAACACCAGCTACATGGCCGACCAGCTGTCGCTGTTCGGAATCGTGGTCGGGATCGCGCTGCTGCTGAGCGGCTTCGGCTTCGGAGTGCTCGCTTTGGGCGGCGCACTGCGCAACCGCGAGTCCGCGCTCGGATTCCTCAAGCACAAGGAGCCGCGGCAGACGATCGCAACGCCGCCGGTGCCGACGATCTGAGCAGACGCCATCTGCGACACGAGCGACGGGCCGCCTCGGCGGCCCGTCGTCGTTGTCGGGCCAGGTCTGCTCAGAGACCCTGGCGGCGCGCCCAGAGGCCGGCCTGAATACGGTCGTCGACGCCGATCGTGCGAAAGACGTGTGTCAGGTGCGCCTTCACCGTCTTCTCGCTGATGCCAAGGCGGCGCCCGATCTGCTTGTTGGGAAGCCCCTCGGCGACCAGGCTCAGCACCTCGCGCTCGCGGTCGCTCAGCTCCTCGAGCGGGCCGGTCACCCGCTGGGCGCCGAGCATGGTGCGGGCGGCACGTGGGTCGAGCGGAGATTCGCCGCGGCCGGCCGCGTGCACACCCCGCAGCAGCTCCGCCGGCTCAGCATCCTTGAGCAGGTAGCCGATCGCGCCGGCGTCGAGCGCCTCGAGGAT
>JAWVDZ010000012.1:0-3010 GCA_033856955.1 Gaiellales bacterium | reverse complement strand
TTGCACGCAGGCTCATGACGGGTGTCCGCTCTCTTGCCTTGCCAGGTTCCCCACCGGAGGGGCCGGGCGCTCGGCTCGGCCCCTGATGCCGCGCAGCATCTTCCGGGACATCACGAAGCTGACAGCCGCGGCCGGCTCGACCAGAAGAGGCGCCCACCACTGTGAGTAGGCGTATCGCTCGCGCACCAACAGCCGCGTTGTCCCGTTCGGCTGCTCTCGCAGTTCGAAAGCCCAGGTGAAATCGTATGGGGGCAGGATGTTCCCCATTGGAACCCCGCCGCGAAGGACAAGCGATCGCCCCGCCTCGAGCGCTGCCACCCCGAGCGGCCCGTCCGGAAACAGCTTGACCTCGTCTCCGACCGCGACGTCCTGCCAGGCTGCGACGAGGCGATCCGCGCTGTGGATGTCGCACCCAACCAGGTTCTCGAGAAAGTCGTAGCTGTAGAAGCCGCCCCGCCCCTGACCAAGCTGCGCGATCCACGGCCAAACCTGATCGGTCGAAGTGCGAATGGTGATCGCACGAGTCGCGACCAAGTCGGGGACCGCGATCAGGTCATCACCGGGAAGCGGACCCGCTGACTCCTCGCGAGTCGCGCCCCAGTTGAGCAGCCACGGCCGAACCTCCAACCCATACGCGGCGATGCCAACGAGCGCGCTGACCGCCACACGGGTCTCGCGCCGTGCTCTCATCGTCTGGCCGTCTCTTGTTGGAGTGCTCACGGTTGCAGTATCCCCGCCGGCACTCCGCCGGAAGTCAGTGATTGACCGGAGGTGGTTGCGGGTTTCTCGCGGATAGCCTGGGACTGTCATCAGTGCGTAAAGTCTCGGCTCGTCACCCAGATAGGCGACGGTGGAGCTTCACCCGGCGGCTACGGTGAGCCCGGAGGTGGAGAGTGGGGATCGTCACCTATGTCCTCGCCGTCGTCGGCGCGTTGACCGTTGCAAGCTGCCTGGTGCTGTGCATCGGCCTGGCACTCAACCGCGGTGGTCGCTCGCCGGTACACCGCAGGCGACGCGCGATGCGCGGGCGCGGTGGCGAGCCGAGCAAGATCGCTAACGGAGCGCTTCGAACTCCACGTCGCTCAGTTCGATCCGCAGCGCTCCCAGGTTTTCCTCGAGATGCTCGAGCGACAGCGTTCCTGGGATCGGCAGCATCGCCGGCGAGCGCCTGAGCAGCCAGGCGAGCGTGATCTGCGCCGGCGTTGCGCCGTGTCGCGCGGCGATCTCCGTGAGGGCGCTGCCACCGTCACCGCGCAGCGGGAAGAAGGGCACGAACACGATGCCCTCGCTCGCGCAGTGGTCGACGACCGCCTCGTGCTTGCGCTCGGAGAGGTTGTAGTGGTTCTGGACGGCGGCGATCGGCACGACGCGGCGGGCTCGCTCGATCTGCTCGATCGAGACCTCGGAGATGCCGACGTGCCGGATCTGGCCGCGGTCGCGGTACTCCTTGATTGCGGCGAGGCTCTCTTCCAGCGGTGTCTCCGGATCCACACGGTGCAGGTAATACAGGGCGATGCTCTCGGTGCGAAGCCGGCGCAGGCTCTCTTCGATCTCGGCCCGCAGGACATCAGGATGCCCGTTGCCGCTTCCCCAGCCACCCTTGGTGGCAACCATGACGTGGTCGGCAACCGGGGGGAGCGCTGCTCCGATCGTCTGCTCGCTCTCCCCGCCGGTGTACGTGTGTGCAGTGTCGATCATGCCCACCCCGGCCGCCACCGCCTGCTTCAGGAACGCGCCGTTGGCGGGCGTGTTGGTGAGGCGGTTCGTTCCCAGCCCGATCCGGGCGACCTCGCTGTCGCCGAGTCTCATCTTCACGCCTCCGCAGCCAGTGCGGGCGAGCGGGGCTTCCACCCGACCGCGGCCTCGAGCTGAGCCGCAACGCTGATCAACAGGTCATCGCGGCCCGGTGGCCCGACCATCTGCACGCCGACCGGAACGCCGTCGGCCGTCTCGGCGAGAGGCAGACTGATCGCGGGCTGACCTGTCACGTTCCAGATCCGCACGAGCGCGCTGAACCGGCTGGCGTCATCGGTGACGCCGGCCTGGGACTTGATGCCGCCGATCGGCGCCGGCAGCCTGGTCAGGGTGGGCAATACGAGCACCTCGTCGTCCTGCCACTCGCTCAGAATCCGCCTCGCGAAGGCCCACAGCCGCTCCCCGGCCTCGAGGTAGTCGATCAGCGAAATCGGCGCCGACTCGATCAACCAGGCGCGGGTCGCCGGTTCGAGCTGGAGCGGGTCGACCCGCTGCCCGTGCAGGCGCTCGACCACGCGCACCAGGTGCTGGGCGGTGCCGGTCATGTACGTGCCCCAGCTCGAGGCTAATGAGTCGTCGTCCCAGGCCGGCGTGGCCTCGCGGATCTCGTATCCCAGCGAGCCCAGCGCCTGCGCGGCCGCGGTTGCCGCGGCCGCCGGATCGGCGTCGACCGGCAGGCCCAGCGGGGCGGTCAGACAGAGGCTCACCGTGAGCCGCTCGGGCGCCGAACCGGCGGCCTCGGCAAACGACATCGCCGGTGCCGGAGCATGGCGTCGATCGCCGGGCTCGTAGCCTGCTATTGCATCCAGCGCGACCGCAGTGTCCATCACCGTGCGGGTGAGGACGCCGTCCGCCGGTGCGCCTCCTGCGAGGTCTCCGTAGTCAGGCCCCATGGAGACGCGGCCCAGGCTCGGCTTCAGACCGACCAGGCCGCAGCAGGAGGCGGGAATCCGGATCGAGCCGCCGAGATCGCTGCCGTCGGCCAGCGCGACCATGCCGGAGGCGACCGCGGAGGCGCTGCCGCCGGACGATCCACCGGCGGACAGCCCGGGATCCCAGGGGTTGCGGGTGGCGCCGAAGCGGCCGTTCTCGGTCACCGGCCGAAGCCCCAGCTCCGGCGTGTTGGTCTTCCCGACCATGATCGCCCCCGCCTCGCGCAGGCGCCTCACATGCGCGCTGTCGTGGTCCGCCACCCAGTCGGCGAATCCCAGGCTGCCCTCGGTGGTCGCCACGCCCTCGGTGGCGGACAGAAGAT
>JAWVDZ010000011.1:0-6045 GCA_033856955.1 Gaiellales bacterium | reverse complement strand
CCAAGCGGCTCGAGCAGCGCGACGGCTCCCTCGCCCGCCGCCCTCGCGTCGTCCATCAGGCCGCGGCAGGCGAACGGCGACACCAGCTGAGACAACGCCGCCGCCTCGCCAGCCGCGTCACCCGCCTCGCGGTAACACTCGATCGCGTTCTTTCGCGCCGCAATCGAATCAACCTGATCGTCGGTGTTGAAAAAGGCGTCCGACAAACGCTCGAAGAGGTCGGCTCGCTCCCGCGGCGGCAGCACCCCGGCAAACCGAAGCGCACGAGAGTACTGGGCGGCCGCCTCGCGGTGCGCCCCCAGCCTGGCCGCCTGCTCGGCAGCCGCGGGAGCGATCCGCAGCACCGCCTCGCCATCGTCGGCCGCCTCCGCGTGGTGAGCGAGCCGGGCCAGCTCGGAGTCGCCGTTCGCCGCGCTGAGCGCGGCCAGCAGCTTGCGGTGAAGGGTGCGGCGCCGCGCCGGCCCGATCGCATTCTCGATCGCGATCCGCGCCAGCTCGTGACGAAACGCAAAAGCGTCACCATGTTCGACCAGCATGCCGGAGGCGAGGCACTCGTCGACCCGCCCCGCCGTGTCGTCGCACACGGCCTCCAACAGCCACGGCTCCATGCGGGGCGGCGCAATCGACACCACCTCCAGCACCCGCCTCGCCTCGGCGCTCAGCCGGGCGGCGCGGGCAAGCACCGCGTCGCTCACCGTCGCCGGAATCTCGCTGCCCCCGGCATCAAGCACCTCGCGAACGTAGAACGGGTTGCCTGACGTGAGGCGGTGGAGATCAGTGGCGTCGATGTCACACCCGGCCGCCATCTCGGCCACGGCGGCAGCCGACAACGGCTGCAGCGCCAGCCGCGCCACCCCCGACGCCGTCGCGACATCGCCCAGCAGCACTCGCAGCCGGTGCTCAGAGTCGACCTCCTCCCCGCGGTAGGTGACGATCACCAGCGCCGGGATCGATTCGATCCTGCGAAAGAGCATCCGCAGCACGTCGAGCGTCGCCTCGTCCGCCCAATGGGCGTCCTCGACCACCACGACGGCGTGTCCACTCGCAAGCTCGTCGCGAAGCGCCGAGAACACCTCATGCGGACGGCCGCCCTCACCGACCAGCGCCGCCAGCGCCCCTCCCAAGCCATCGGCAGCATCGACGAACGCTCCCAGCGGCCGTGGCGTGGCAAGCGCCTCACACGAACCCTCCAGCACCCGGCTCGACCGGCGAACGCTGTCGCAGAACGCACGCACCAGCGTCGTCTTTCCGACCCCCGCCTCGCCCGCGACCAGCACGACGCGTCCCCGTCCCGCCTTCACCTCCGAAAACGCGCCGCCCAGCGCGGCCAGCACGTCCTCACGCTCCAGCAGCGAGCGTCCCGTCATCGTGGCATCTCGGCTGTGCATGCGACGATTCTCCGTGCCGGGGTGGTGCATTGCAAGCCGCAACGGTGGGATCAATCATCTAACGAGCGGCGAAGTACATGGTGACGGTCGTGCCGCTGTTGGTGGGCTCGACCCGGACGCTCGCGCACATCTCACGGATCAGCGCCAATCCCATACCCATGCCCGGCGAGTCGGCGCGCATCGTGAAACCGCGCGACCCCAGCCCTTCGTCGGTCACGGCCACCACGAGCTCCGCGGCCGAGGCTTCCGCGCTGAGCGTCACGGGCCCCACGGTCCCGGAGTAGGCATGAAGAACGACGTTTGTGACCGCCTCGGTCACCGCCAAGGCGACCGCGTCCTCATCAAAGCCACGACCGGCGATCACATCGCCGAGCGCCGCGCGGAGCTGCGGCACGCTGCTCGGAAGCGCCGCAACGCGCCACGTTCCTAACCGCTCCCCACCCATGAAGCGGTCACCCGCCTCTCACTGCTGGTCCCACAGGCCGACCGTTCCCCTCTCCGTCCATGCTCAAACGACGCTGCGCGCCCGAATCCGCCGTACACGTGTAGCATGCCCGGTGCGATCGAGGTCATCGCCTGTTTCGGATTGGGGAGCTTGTGAGCGACAATGGCAGCTGGGAGTCCATTCGCCGTGACCGGCTCGTGAAAAACGAGCTGGCGTTTCGCGACTACAACAACCGAAGGGTGGAAGTCGAGCAGCAGGCGGTCGCCGTGGGTGAGGACATCCAAGCCGAGCGCGTGCCGTTCGTCTGCGAATGTGGCAGCGCTGACTGCATCAGCGCGTTGATGGTCACGGTCGAGGAATTCGAGACCGCTCATTCAACGCCGAACCGTTTCATGGTCAAGATCGGCCACATCTACCCGGACGTCGAACACATCGCCGAGGAGTACGAGCACTACTGGGTTGTAGAAAAGCATCCCGGCGAGATGCCGCTGCACTGAGCAGCACATCCGGCTGACACGGGTCCGGCGCCGCTTGAATCCCGGCGTAACGACGGGTATGTTCGACCAGGCTTCGACTCGCCGCGTCGCCTGGAGGCATGCGCGGCAAAGATGGGAGGATCAGGGCACATGGCTATCCGGATCGGACGGACGACGGTTGCCGCGGTGACGCTCGTCGTCCTGCTGGTCGGCGTATCGCGGCCCGCGGCGGCGTCCGCCGCGCCGCTTCGCTACGACTCCGTGTTCGGTTTCAAGGGACCGGCCGGGCTCTACGCGTACGGCGTCGAGTTCGACGAGACGTCCAACACGATCCTCGTCAGCGACTACTGGAACTACCGGGTCAAGCGGTTCAACAAGGACACCGGCGCGCTTCTGAACACGTTCGCCAAGGGTATCGGCGCGCCCTACGACATGGAGGTGGACGGCGACGGCCACGTCTGGGTGGCCTTCCAGGAGCAGTCCACCATCGCCGAGTACACCCAGGGCGGAGCCCTGATCCGAAGGATCGGCCCCGGTGGCAACCCGAGCTACGCCAGCGGCTGCGGTGGCGGCAAGACGGACATCCCGACTCATATCCTCGCCCACCCAAACGGCCTGCTGTACGTCTCCGATCCCCGCTGCCGCAACATCTACGTCTACGACGAGAGCACCGGTCAGTTCAAGTTCGCCGTCGATCCCGGCAGGTGGGGCTTCGGCACATTCATCCCGCGGGGGATCGACCGTGACTCGGCCGGCAACGTCTACGTCGTCAACGGCCAGACGTCCAGCCGCCGGATCGTCGTGTTCAACCCGGCCAACGGCAACATGATCCGCGCCTTCCCGGCCCAGGCCGACATGATGGATCCGCGCGGACTCAACATCGACCGCGCGCGCGGCTTCGTCTACGTCGGCGCCGCCTACCACAACAGCGTGATGAAGTTCTCGACCAGCGGCCAGTTCCTCGCCCGCTGGGACACCGCCGGGCCGGGCGGCCAGCAGTTCGACTCGGTGCGGTGGGCGGCACCCGATGCGGACGGAAACGTCTACGTCGGCGACACCTGGGGGCACCGCGTCTGGCGACTGACCCAGACCGGCGCGCTGCGAACGCCCGCCTACTTCCCCAACCCTGCCCAGTATCCGCCCAACGGCGGCAACAACCAGGTGAACGGGATCGGCATCAACCTCGCCAACGACGATCTCTACACCATCGACACGTTCGAGAACCGCGGCCAGCGCTACCACACGCGCACGTCCGGGGGCGCCCTGTGGTGGTGCCGCTCGGCAGCCGACTGCCCATCCTGGGTGCAGGAGTTCGGCAGCCGCAAGCAGCCCTCGCCGACCAGCGACGGCTTCTCGAACCCCCGTGCGCTGACGTTCGGCGACGGCTACATCTGGGCGGACGGCGGCAACGCCGTGGTGCAGTTCAACCCCGACGGCAGCTTCGTCAATCGCTTCGGCTCGAAGGGCCATGGAAACGCCCAGTTCAAGAGCGGCCCCAAGGACCTCAAGGTCGATCCGGTGGCGAACCTCGTGTACGCCGCCGACACGGGCAACTGCCGGATCCTGATCTTCAACTACAGCGGCAACGAGGTCGACCAGCTCAACTCCAATGGCTGCGGCGCCGGCGCCAACCAGATGAAGGCGCCGCGGGCGCTGGACATCGATCCGGCGCACAAACTCGCCTACGTGGCCGACACGGGCTCGAACCGCGTCGTCGTGTGGAGCCTCGCCACGCACTCGATCGTGCGCGTCATCGACCCCGGGCTGTCCGGCCCGCGAGGCGTGGCGCTGTCGCCGGACGGCACCCACCTCTACATCTCGGACACGGTGCATGACCGCATCGTCCGCACCGATCTCCAGGGAGGCAACGCGGTCGTTGTCTCGACCGGCGCGGATACGCCCGAGGGCCACTTCGGCGGGCCGGAGTTCCTGGAATGGGACTCGACCGGACGCCTCTACGTGAGCGACAACAACCAGCGCGTCTACGTCTTCTCAGTCGTCGGCTGATCGGCCTGAGATGGAATCAATCATCTAGGATCGCCCGATGCAGACGCGCGTGCTGATCCTCGGCGCAGGGTTCGGCGGGCTCGAGCTCGCCACCACGCTGTCCGAGTCGCTGGGCGACCAGGCCGACGTGACGGTGATCGACAGGAGCGACTCCTTCGTGTTCGGGTACGCGAAGCTGGACGTGATGTTCGGTCGCACGACCCCGGAGGCGGTCCGGCTACCCTACAGCGCGATCAGCAAGCCGGGCATGCGCGTGCTTCGCGAGACGGTCACATCGATCGACCCCGAGAGCCGGCGCGTGGTCACCGACGCCGGCAGCTACGATGCCGACATCCTGGTCGTCGCCCTCGGCGCCGACTACGACATGGATGCGACCCCCGGCCTTGCCGAAGGAGGCAATGAGTTCTACTCGGTGGCCGGAGCCGAGCGGCTGCGAGACGTGCTGCCGAGCTTCTCCAAGGGCCACGCCGTGGTAGGCGACTGCGGGGCGCCGTTCAAGTGTCCGCCGGCGCCCAGCGAGTGCGCGCTGCTGCTGCACGACATGCTTTCGATGCGGGGCGTCCGCGATGCCTGTCGGATCTCGATCGTGATCCCGTTCGGCACCCCGGTGCCACCCTCGCCCGACACGTCCCGCGCGCTTGTGGCGGCCTTCTCCGAGCGCGGCATCGAGTTCGTTCCCAACCGCCGGGTCGCGTCACTCGACCCACAGCGCCGTGTCGCCGTGCTGGACGACGGCGGGGAGTTGCCCTACGACCTCTTCCTGGGCGTGCCCAAGCACCGGGCACCCGACGTCGTGCAGGCCAGCGGCATGGCCGTGGCCGGCTACATCCCCGTCGACCCGGCGACCTTGGAGACGCGCTTCGCCGGTGTCTACGCGGTCGGCGACGTCACCACGGTTGGGGTTCCGAAGGCCGGCGTATTCGCCGAGGGGGCGGCGCGGGTGGTGGCGCAGGGGCTGATCGCGAGGGCACGCGGTGACGAACCGCCGCCGCCCTACGACGGACGCGGCTCCTGCTACATCGAGTTCGGCGGCGGCCGGGTGGGGCGCGTGGACGTCGACTTTCTCTCCGGCCCGAAGCCGACCGGCACCTTCCAAGAGCCGTCCGACGCGATGGCCCGTAACAAGCTCCACTTCGGCTCCAGCCGCCGCGAGCGCTGGTTCGGAATCTGACGGCGGGGCGCGACCGGGCCACGAGGTAACTAGACTCGAAGGGGTGAACGGCCGCCTCGACGAGCATGTGATCGTGAGCGATCTGCTCCGCGGAAACCCGCTCGGCGATCCCCACGAGCGTCCGCTGTGGGTCTACACGCCGCCCGGCTACGCCGAGGGTGACGAGCGATACCCGGCCGTCTACGTGATCCAGGGCTTCACCGGCCAGATCGAGATGTGGCGCAACCGGATGGCCTTTCGCCCCACCTTCCCCGAGGAGGTGGATGCGCTGTTCTCGGAGGGCTCGACCCCACCCTGCCTGGTCGTGTTCGTCGACTGCTGGACGTCGCTGGGAGGCAGCCAGTTCCTCGACTCGCCCGCCACCGGCCGCTACCACAGCTACCTCTGCGACGAGGTCGTTGCCTGGGTCGACACCAACTATCGAACGCTGGCCTCGCGCGATCACCGCGGCATCGCCGGCAAGTCGAGCGGCGGCTACGGCGCGATGGTCACGCCGATGCTGCGGCCGGATCGCGTTCACGCGCGACGGCGACGAGGAGCTGCTCGAGATGTACGCGA
>JAWVDZ010000010.1:0-8475 GCA_033856955.1 Gaiellales bacterium | reverse complement strand
CGACTCGATCACGGCCCACAGCGAGAATCCGTGCTGCCGCTGATGATCGATCAACCGCCCCACTCCGGCCGCCGCCTGCTCGGGCGTGCGCGCCTTCCCGTCGCTGCCGACGTAGCGCATCGCCACGGGGTCGCCGTAGAGCCGCTGCAACGGCTCGGCATCCTCGGGTCGCAGCAGCCGCAGCGTGCAGCGGGCGGTGGTTGCAACCACGCCGTCGGTGGAGATCATCCCAGGCCCGGCGCGTGCACGCTTCGAAACGGCCAGTCGCGGGCCAGCCAGGCGGCCACGCCGTGGCGCAGTGGGTCGTCCAGCTCGGCATGCGTGGCGCGCACCCACGAACGCACGTCGGCGTCGCACTCGGGACGGTCGGACGGGTAGATGTAGACGCAGCCGATAACCCGGCTCGAGTCCGGCTCGAGCACCGTGAACGTGAACGCCTCGCGCAGCTCGAACTCGCGCGCGTGGCGCTCGAGGTCGGCCTGGTTCTCCTCGAGCGTCATCTCCCGCGGCCAGGCCGCGTCCTCGAATCCCGGCGTCGCGTGGATGTGATCCATGCTCGACGTCCAGGCCTCGTAGTCGGAGTCGTTGTGCTGCGGGCCCAGTGGCTCGAGCACGAACCGCTCGCCGGCCATCGCTGTGGGCGGGTCGAACCCGTCCGGGACGAACGCGCTCATGCCGACGCCTCGCTGCGGCGCAGCCCCGTCCGCCGGCCGCCCAGCACCAGCGCGGCGCTGACCAGCGCCAGATGGCTGAACGCCTGCGGCACGTTCCCCAGCTGCCGCCGCGCCGCCGGGTCGTACTCCTCCGACAGCAGGCCGACGTCGTTTCGAAGGTCGAGCAGTCGCTCGAACATCTCCCGCGCCTCGTCGTGCCGCTCCTGCAACGCGAGCACCTCGACCAGCCAGAACGAGCACGCCAGGAACACCCCCTCATCCTCCGCGATGCCGTCCACCGCGCCGTCCGGCAGCGGCCGGTAGCGCATCACCAGGCCCTCCACGGTCAGCTCGCGCCGGATCGCCCCGACCGTCGAGAGCATCCGCTCGTCGTCCGCTTCGATGAAGCCGACCAGCGGCATCATCAGGACGCTGGCGTCGAGCTCGTCCGAGTCGTAGGACTGAGCGAACGCGCCCTTCGCCTCGCTCCAGGAGCGGGCCAGTACCTCGGCGTGGATCTCATCGCGCAACGCCTTCCATTGCTCGACCGGCCCCTTCGCCCCGAACTCGTCGTGAAACTTCACGGCCCTGTCGAACGCCACCCACGCCATCACCTTGGAGTGCGTGAAGTGGCGCGACGGGCCGCGCACCTCCCACAGGCCGGCGTCCTCGAGCCGCCAGCCGTCCTCCAGCCACTCCAGCAGCTTTCGCATCAGCGACCAGACATTGGCATCCGGCCGCACGCCGTGCACACAGCTCTGGTACACCGCATCCAGCAGCTCCCCGTAGACGTCGAGCTGGAGCTGCGTGGAGGCGGCGTTGCCGACCCGCACCGGCCGCGACCCCTGGTATCCGGGCAGCCAGTCCAGCTCGCGCTCGTCGTGCCGCCGCTCGCCGCCGATGCCGTACATGATCTGCACCGCTGCCGGGTCGCCGGCGACGGCCCGCAGCAGCCAGGCACCCCACGCCTCGGCCTCGCCGCTCAGCCCGGCCTGCAGCATCGCCACCAGTGTCAGGGTGGCGTCCCGCAGCCAGCAGAACCTGTAGTCCCAGTTGCGAACGCCACCGATCCACTCCGGCAGGGACGTGGTCGGCGCCGCCACGATGCCGCCGGTGGGTGCGTAGGTCAGCGCCTTCAGAATCAGAAGCGACTGCCGCACCTCCTCGTGGTAGTCGCCGAGGTGCGTTCCCCTCCGCGCCCAGTCCAGCCAGTAGGTCTCGGTGTCGTCGAGCGCGGCCTCGGCGTCGATCGCCGGCGGCGGATCCTGGTGGGACGGATACCACGTCAACACGAACGGCACCCGCTCGCCCGGCCGTAGCGTGAACTCGGACACCGTCTTCATATCCTCGCCGCGCACCGGCGCGGGGGTGCGCAGGCAGAGGCCGTCGGGACCGGCGATCGCCAGCCGGGCGTGCTCGACGCGCCTCACCCACGGCAGGATCCGCCCGAAGTCGTAGCGGATGATCAGCTCAGAGCGCATCTCGACCTCGCCGTCCAGGCCCTCCACGATGCGGACGATGTCGGGCGCGGCACCGCGCGGCGGCATGAAGTCGATCAGCCGCACCGAGCCGGTGTCCGACTCCAGCACGGTCTCGAGGATCAGCGTGTCGTGCCGGTAGCGGCGGCTGGTGGCGGTGGTGGCGACGGGTGCCAGCAGCCAGCGACCGTGCTCGGGTCCACCCAGGATCGCCGAGAAGCAGGCGCCGGAATCGAACCGTGGCAGGCAGCACCAGTCGATCGAGCCGCCGTCGCTCACCAGGGCTGCCGTATGGAGGTCGCCGATCATGGCGTAGTCCTCGATTCTGGGCATCGCCGCAGCCTACTCAGTCGGACGTGTAATCGAACGTCGACTCGAACCCGCAGCGGCCCTCGAACTCGAACGTGAAATGGTCGTCATCAGCCTGCAGCCGCTCGCTGACAAGCTCGCGCCCGGGCCGCTCGTGTCCCGGGATGAGGCACGAGACGGTGCTCTCGGTGACGTACGGCCCGCGCACCTGGAGCGTGACCGCGCTGCCGGCGCGAAACCAGCCCTTTCCCGGCGTGTGGTCGATGTGGATCGCGCTGGGCACGACCGCGATCAGATCGCTGGGCTTGTAGACCCACGGGAACTGCCGCTCGGGCGTGCCGCCGCGCGCGCCGGTGAACACCGCCTTCAGCTCCGCCCGCTGGCGGTCGTCGCCGCGCTCGTCGAGGTGCAGCACCCACCGCCACGGAGAACCCGGCTCGTCGTCGCTGTACCAGATCACCATCACGACCGCCAGACCGGCCACGTCGACGCCCTCGACCTCGCCCCGCTCGATCACCCAGGACAGGGCCCCCGCGCACTCACCCGTGGTCGAACGGCCGCCCGGCGCACCGTCGATCCGCCGGCAGGGGCAGATCGCCTCGCAGTTGCAGGCCTCGAGGGTGGTGCCGGAGAGACGCCAGCTCACGCGGCGATCCTATCGGGCGTCAACGCGCGACATGCAACTACACTCCGCCGTCATCCACGGCGAGCGCACCGATATCACCCAGCTAGAGGCCCGCTACCGGGCGCGCAGCCTGTGGCTGGACATGCTGGACGGCCCGCTGACGCCGCGGCCGGGGCTGCCCGGGGACGGTGAGGCTGACGTCGCGATCGTGGGCGGCGGGTTCACGGGGCTCTGGAGCGCCTACTACCTGAAGCGCGCCCAGCCGGACCTGCGGGTGACGGTGATCGAGCGCGAGATCGCGGGGTACGGCCCGTCCGGGCGAAACGGCGGCTGGGTATCCTCCGGCATCGCCGGAAGCGCAGCCCTGTACCGGCGGCGGCGGGGCGACGATGCCGTGTGCCGAGGACTGCGCGAGACGTATTCGACGGTCGACGAGATCGGCGAGGTGATACGCCGCGAGGGCATCGAGTGCGGCTTCCTCAAGGCGGGGGCGCTGATGGTTGCGACCAGCGAGCCGCAGCGTCAGCGCCTGCTCGCCAGCGAGCGGGCGGCGCGCGAGCTGGGAGCGGACGACGACGACGTGCGGCTGCTCACACCGGAGCAGGCCGGCGAGCTGGCCCGGGTCTCCGGCTGCCTGGCCGCAGTCCACTCCTCCCACACGGCCCGCACCGACCCGGGCCGGCTGGTGCGCGGGCTGGCCGCAGCATGCGAACGGCTGGGCGTGACGATCCACGAGCGCACCGCGGCGCTGGAGATCGCGCCCGGTCGCGTGCGCTGTGACGCGGGAACGCTGAGGGCGGACGTGGTGCTGCGAGCGACCGAGTCCTACACCACCCAGCTCCCGGGCGAGCGCCTGCGCTACCTCCCGCTGTACTCGCTGATGATCGCGACCGAGCCGCTGCCGGCGGAGGTGTGGGAGCAGATCGGTTGGCGCGA
This sequence comes from Gaiellales bacterium, assembly GCA_033856955.1. Taxonomy (GTDB): domain Bacteria; phylum Actinomycetota; class Thermoleophilia; order Gaiellales; family JAICJC01; genus JAICYJ01. Next base: position 4,474 of record JAWVDZ010000010.1, on the reverse strand, counting down.
CGGGGTGATGGTGGGAGACCGCCGCCACCTGTTCTTCTACGCCCAGCGCACCGAGGACGGCCGGATTGCGATCGGCGGCCGGGGTGCGCCCTACCGCCTGCGCGAGCCGATCAGCGAGCGGAACGAGCGCTCGGATGCCGTTCGGGCGCGGCTCGAGCGCGCGCTTCGCCGGCACTTCCCGGCCGCGGCGGACGCCCGCATCACGCACCACTGGGGAGGCCCGCTGGGAGTTCCCCGTGACTGGTGCACCGCGATGGAGTTCGACCGTGCGAGCGGCATGGGCCGGGCCGGCGGCTACTCGGGACACGGCGTGGTGTCGTCGAACATCGCCGGCCGCACGCTGGCCGACCTGGTGCTGGGGCGCGAGAGCGATCTGACCACGCTGCCGTGGGTGGGCCATCGCAGCCGCCGCTGGGAGCCCGAGCCGCTTCGATTCATCGCCTCCCGGGCGATCGTCAAGGTGCTGGAGGGCGCCGACCGCCGCGAGGATGCGAGCGGGCGACCCAGCCGCCGCACGAAGCTGTTGGCACCGGTTATGCCGCCCGACTGATCGCCCGACTTGGTACATTTGTACCAAATCATCGTCGGACTGAAAGGGAGCGCATGCCGGATGTAATCGTGATCGGGGGCGGCTTTGCCGGGGTGACAACGGCGCGCGAGGCCGCGCTGGCCGGCCGCGACGTGCTGCTGCTGGAGGCGCGCGACCGCCTCGGCGGCCGCACCTGGACGGCTCCCTGGCACGGCGAGCAGATCGAGTACGGCGGTGGATGGGTGCACTGGCACCAGCCGCACACCTGGAGCGAGATCACCCGCGCCGGCCTCACCGTCGAGCTCTCCGCCGATGCCGACAGCGCAGCCTGGTATGTGGATGGAGAGCGGCGCAGCGGCAGCATCGCCGATCGCGACGCGATTGCCGAGCTGGGCTGGAACCAGTTCGTCGACGGCGTCGAGACGGCGCTGCCGAACCCCCACGACCCGCTGCTGGCGGCCGCCGAGCTGGAGCGGTTCGACCGGCTGACGATCGCCGAGCGGGTAGATCAGCTCGACCTCGACCGCGAGCAGCGCGAGGTTCTGTGGGCGGAGCTGGAGTCGCTGGCGAGCGGTCCGCTCGAAGAGTCGGGAGCGGTCAGCGTGCTTCGCTGGCATGCGCTCTCCGGATACAGCCTGGCGCTCACGCAGTACACGGGCGGCCGGGTCACCCTCACCACCGGCACCGGCGGGCTGTTGGACGCGATCGCGTCGCAGGCGCCGTTCGAGGCGAGGCTCTCGACGCCGGTGGCCGCCGTGCGGCGGCGAGACGAGGCGGTCGAGGTCGAGACGCGCGACGGCGAGCTGCTGAGCGCGCGCGCGGCCGTGGTGGCCGTGCCGCTGAACACGCTGGGGGCGGTCGAGTTCGACCCGCCGCTGTCTGAGACCAAGCGTGAGGCGATCGCCCTGGGGCAGGCCTCGCGCGGCGTGAAGATCTTCGTCCACGCCGACAACGTGGCCGGGCAGGACAACGCCATCCGGCCGAGCCATCCCTTCGGGTATCTGGACACAGAGATCGTGCGCGAGGACGGCAGCCAGATCCTGATCGGCTTCGGCTACGACGCCGAGATCTGCGACGCCGGCGACCTGGACGCCGTTCAGCGGGCGATGGACGAGATCATGCCGGGTGTGCGCGCCCTGGACGCGACCGCGCACGACTGGCTGGCCGACGAGTTCTCGCGCGGCACGTGGGCGATCCACCGTCCCGGCTGGTACACGCGCCATCACGCCGAGATGCGGCGGCCCGAGGGCGGCGTGCTGATTGCCGGCTCCGACGTGGCCAACGGCTGGTCGGGCTTCATCGACGGCGCGATCGAGTCCGGACTCTGGGCCGGCGCCTGGGCGATCGCGACGACGGCATGAGCGACCGGCGGCGACGGATCGTCGAGGCCACGCTGGCGGTGATCGGGCGCGGCGGAGTCGATGCCGTCACACACCGCGCGGTGGCGGCCGAGGCCGGCGTACCGCTGGCGGCGACCACCTACTACTTCGGCTCCAAGGCCGAGCTGGTGCAGGAGGCGCTGGAGCTGGTGATCGCCCGCTCCACCCAGGTGGTGGACGAGCGCACCGCGGTCGACGGTGAGATCGGCTGCAACGAGCTGGTCGATCGGCTGGCCGCGTTCGCCGAGGCGCAACTCGACGATCGCGAGGCGCCGCTGATCGCGCAGTATGAGCTGATGCTGGAGGCGGGCCGCCGCGGCCATCTGCGCCCGCTGGCCGAGCGCTGGAGCGAGGCCTACATGGGCGGGCTGATCGAGCTGGTGCGGGCGTCGCCGCTGCCGGATCCGGAGCGCTCGGGGGAGCTGCTCTCGGCGCTGATCGAGGGCGCGCTGCTCGACCAGCTCTCGCTGCCGCGAGACGACTTCGCAGACGGCGCTCTTCGCCCGATGCTCGAGCTTGCCGTGGGCGGCCTCTCGGCCGCCGCTACACCGTCCCGCTGAAGGTGTCGCAGGCGGAGGGATCGCCGCTCTGGTATCCGGTGATGAACCAGTGCTGGCGTTGCTTCGACGAGCCGTGCGTCCAGGTCTCACGGTTGACCTTGCCCTGGAACTCCTTCTGGATGCGGTCGTCGCCGACGGCCGCGGCGGCGTCGAGGCCCTGGGCGATGTCGGCCTGGGTGAGATCGGTGAGCAGCCCGGTCTGGGTGGCGTGCGCCGCCCACACTCCGGCGTAGCAGTCCGCCTGCAGCTCGCTTCGCACGGACGCGCTCTCGGGGCCCTGCCGGTCGTTGCCGATCTGGGCAAGCGTGCCCTCGATGTCCTGCACGTGATGGCCGTACTCGTGGGCGACCACGTAGGCCTCGGCGAACGGACCGCCCTGGGCGCCGAACTGGCTGCGGAGCTGGTCGAAGAAGCCGAGGTCGAGGTAGACGTGGCGGTCGCCGGGACAGTAGAACGGGCCGGTATCGGCACTGGCGACGCCGCAGGCGGTGCTGGTCTGGCCGGTGAAGAGCGTCAGCTTGGCCTTTGCATACGTCGCGCCGACGGAGGGCAGCTCCTTCGCCCAGAAGCCCTGGATGCTGTTGACGTAGCCGACGATCCGGCAGTCCTCGCGGGCATTGGCGTCGGCTCCCGTGCGACAGGTCTTGGTGAGGTCGTTTGAGCCGCCGCTGCCGCCACCCAGGTTGCCTGACAGGACGAGCACGACGACGATCACGAGCGTGACCAGCCCGCCGCCTCCGCCCACGGCCATCCCGCGCGGCAGCGGCATCCCGCCACCGCCGGCACCGCGACGATCATCGATCTGTGACGCGTCAAGCCGCGCCCCGCGTCGGAACTTCACCCGCCGACGATACCCGCGAGGGCACGGGTCCGTAACGCCGACCGATCCGGGTGGTCGCTAGGAACCGGCGTGGGCGGAGTGCTTGGTGGAGCCGTGGTTCGCGCGGGCGACGGCCGAGACGATCTTGCCGTGATCGGGCCCAGGCGGCGTCTCTCGAGCCACCTTCGAGACCACCGCGCCGTGGTTTTCGCCGTTGCCGGACGTGGCACCCGAGTCACCCGACGAGTCGTCGCCGGAGTCGGCCGGCTCCTGCTCGTTCTCGTCGCCTGTGCCGTTCTCGGCACCGTCGTCGCCGTGTGACGAGGTTGCCGCTGCAGGCGAGGAGGCATGGTGTGCTCCCGTCGCCAGCGCCAAGCCCGTTCCCAGCGCAAGCAGCGCAACGACCGCGAGCGATCCCAGCAACAGCCGCAGAGAACGTGTCATGTGCGAAGTATGCCCTACCGTCCTCCTTGGCGAGCGAAAACCGAGCCTCGCAAGGGGCAAGGGAGGGACAGCGCTACCCACGCGACGCCGCGAGGCGACGGTTTAGAGCCGCCACTACGCGGCGCCGAGGGTGCGTGGAGCTTCCACCACGTCGTCATCCTTGACTGCCGCCAACTCAGTCGCCTGCGGCGACCGCGGCACCACGTCGATCGGGTCGATCGGGGCGATCTGCTTGTCGTGGCCGACGACGCCGTGGTCGGCGAACCGGCGGGCACTGACGAGCACGCGCGTCTCGAGCGAGCCGACGGCCTGGTTGTAGGCGTCGACCGCTCCGCCCAGGCGCTTGCCCAGACGCTGCACGTGTTCTGCGACGGTGCCGATGCGGGTGTGCAGCTCGCGTCCCAGCTCGCTGATCTCGCGCGCGTTCTCGGCCACCCTCTCCTGCTGCCATCCGTAGTGGACGGCGCGCAGCAACGCGATCAGCGTGGTCGGCGTCGCGATCAGCACCTGCTGGTCGACGCCCTGCTGGATCAGCGACGGGTCGGCCTCCAGCGCCGCGTTGTAGAAGTGCTCACCGGGCAGGAACAGCAGCACGAAGTCCGGAGCCTCGGCGAACTGCGACCAGTAGCTGCGCGCCGAGAGCTTGCGGATGTGATCGCGCAGCAGGCGGGCGTGCTCGGCCATGTGCCGGTCGCGATCGCCCTCGTCGGTCGCATCGTAGGCATCGAGGAATGCCTGGAGC
>JAWVDZ010000009.1:0-3063 GCA_033856955.1 Gaiellales bacterium | reverse complement strand
CCGGCGTGCGCAGGTGCACGTGGGGGTCGATCAGGCCGGGCGTCATCGTCAGCCCGTGGCCGTCGATCGTCTCCAGCCCGGCGGCGTCGAGCTGCTCCCCGATCTCGGCGATCCGCCCGTCCACGATCCGCACGTCGAGCTGCACTCCCTCGAGCGCGCTGGAGCGGTCGAACAGCCTGGCGCCGACGATCCGCACCGATGCCGGCGGCGCGTCACGCCGGAAAAGCCGCTCCATCACGCCACCTCCTGTCCGGCCGGCTCCACGACGCGCAGTGCCGCCTCGCCGCCCTCGGTCGTGGGCTCCGACAGCAGGTCGTAGAGCACGGCCATCCTCGTCACCAGTCCGGCCCTCACCTGGTCGATGATCCGCGAACTGGCGCCGTCGGCCACCTCGGGCGAGATCTCCACCCCGCGGTTGATCGGCCCGGGGTGCATCACCAGCTGACCGGGTCGCACCCGCTCGGAGGTCACCCCCCACAGCGAGGCGTATTCGCCCAGCGAGGGTACGTAGTTGGCGCCCTCGAGCATCCGCTCGCGCTGCATGCGCAGCACGTAGACGACGTCGGCATGTCCTATGTCTGCGATCCGATGTGACACGGACACGCCCATCGAGGCCGCCTCGCGCGGGATCAGCGGGGGCGGGCCGACCAGCGTCACCCGCGCTCCCATCAGTCCCAGCGCCTGGATGTTGGAGCGCGCGACGCGGGAGTGAAGCACGTCACCCACGATCGCCACATGCAGCCCCTCGATCCGCCCCAGCGCCCGCTGGATCGTGTACAGGTCGAGCAGGCTCTGGGTGGGGTGCTGGTGCTTGCCGTCGCCCGCGTTGACGACGTGGGCGTCGGTGTGGCGGGTGACCATCGCCGGGGCGCCGGCCTGGGGATGGCGGATCACGATCACGTCCGGGTCATAGGCTGAGAGCGTGAGCACGGTGTCCTTCAGCGACTCACCCTTGTCGACGCTCGACCCGGAGGAGCGGATGCTCATGGTGTCGGCGCTCAGCCGCTTGGCGGCGAGCTCGAACGAGCTGGAGGTGCGCGTGGACGCCTCGAAGAAGAGGTTCACCACGGTGCGTCCGCGCAGCGTCGGCACCTTCTTGACGTCGCGCTGCATGACCGACTCGAAACCCTCGGCGGTGTCAAGGATCCGCTCGATGCCGGCGCGGTCGAGGTCGGCGATCGAGAGCAGGTGTCGGCGGCGGGGCAGGCCTGTGGGCGGGGACGACTCCACGGTCACGCTCCTGACTCGATGCTCGGGATGGGTACGGCGCCCGGCAGCAGGACGATCCGGTCGACCTCGTCGACCTCGGTCAGCTGCACGTTGACCCGCTCGCCGCGGGCGGTGGGAAGGTTCTTGCCGACGTAGTCGGGTCTGATCGGCAGCTCGCGGTGGCCGCGGTCGACCAGCACAGCGAGCTGCACGCGGTCCGGCCTGCCGTAGGAGAACAGCGCCTCGATCGCGCTTCGGATCGTTCGCCCGGTGTACAGCACGTCGTCCACCAGCACCACCGAGCGGTGGTCGATCGCGAAGTCGAGCCGGGTGGCCTTGACCACCGGCTGGGGGTGGGCGCGCATGTCGTCGCGATGGAATGAGATGTCGAGCGCGCCGGTGGGCACGTGCTGGCCGGCGAACTCTGCGATCAGCATGCGCAGGCGCTCGGCAAGCGTGACGCCGCGGGTGTAGATGCCAATCAGCGCCAGCCGGTCGAGGTCGGGGTGCTTCTCGACGATCTCGTGCGCGATCCGGCGAAGCGTGCGCTGGATGTCCGCCTCGTCGAGCAACACGCGGCCCGATGCTGCGGGGGCGCTCACCTGTGGGCGGGCAGGGTCGGCGGGCAGGCAGGGCTCACGTTGGTACTCCTTCCCGGGCTCTCTGGCCGCGGATTAAAGGGGCGTCGGACAGGCTCGTTGGTCGCTCAAGCCGAAGTCAGCTTACCAGGATGCCCGGACGGGCTCGACCGTCAACCGGTGCGGCGGGCGCGCAGGGCGAACGTCACGTAGGGCATCTCGAACGTCTCGCGATCGCGAAGCTGGGGGTGCTGGTCGGCCAGGTCGGCGAGTGCGTCCACGACTGCGCCGGCCTGCGCCGGTTCCATCGTGGCGATGATGCTGGTCGACCGTGCCCACGCCCGCAGCCGCTCGCGGTCGAACACGACCGGGTTCGGCCAGCTGCGGTGCTCGACCGCGCCGAAGCGCTCGTGAGCGGCCAGCACCTCGGCTTCCCTGTCCACGCCGGAGGAGACGACGTCGGCCGAGTCGAGCAGCTCGGTCATGCGCTGCGCCCACTCCTCGCTCTCGTCGCGCAGGTTCCAGATCAGCCCGACGATGCCGGCGGGGCGAAGCACCCGCGCCATCTCGTCCAGTGCCCGCGGCTGGTCGAACCAGTGGAACGCCTGTCCCACCAGCACCGCGTCGACGGCGCCGTCGGGGAGCGGAATCTGCTCGGCGGTGCCTGACAGAAGGGTTGCACCGGGCACGGTTGCGGCCAGCTCGCGGCGCATTCCCTCCAGCGGCTCGACCGCGATCACGTGCGCACCGGTGGCGGCGATCACCTCGGTCAGCTTGCCCGTGCCGGCGGCCAGGTCGAGCACGTCGCGTCCGGGGGCATGCTCGAGCGCCCACTCGACGGCGGCCGGCGGGTAGCCGGGCCGAGCTTCGCGGTAGACCTCGGCGACGTTTCCGAACGAGCGTGCACGCCGGCTGTGGGAATCGTTCATGTGCGAAGGATACGATCGCCGGCAGCATGGAGCAGCTGCTACGCGACATAGCCGCCGCACGCATCGGTTCGACGTACAACCAGTACCGCGGTCCCGGCGGCGCAGAGCGGCTGGCGAACCTGCGCCACTACCTCGATCAGCGGACCGGCGCCGACGTGGTCGCGCTGGGCGAGGCGGCCGGCTACCAGGGCATGCGCTGGTCGGGCATCGCGTTCACCAGCGAGCGCGACCTGCTGCGGTGGGGCGCGCCCTACCGCGTCACCAGCGATCGGCCGCGCGGGTGGAGCGAGCCGAGCGGCACCATCGTCCACCGCACGCTCGAGCGACTGGACGCCGAGCGACGGGTG
>JAWVDZ010000008.1:0-2530 GCA_033856955.1 Gaiellales bacterium | reverse complement strand
CGCGGACGCGGTCGAGCAGGCCGCGATCGCCGGCGCCGCTGCGACACACACGTGGTTCTACGTGGACACCCTCGAGCACCTGCGCCGCGGTGGACGGATCGGCGCTGCGGCCGCGCTGTTCGGCACCGCGCTCGCGGTGAAGCCGCTGTTGCACGTCGTCGACGGCAAGATCGCGCCGCTGGAGAAGGTGCGCACCGCGAGCAAGGCGGTGGCCCGGCTCGAGGACCTCGCGGCTGCCGGTGCCGGTGACGGTGCGGTCGACGTGGCCGTTCACCATCTGGCCGCGCAGGACAAGGCCGATGCACTGGCCGACCGGCTGCGCGCCCGGATCCCGGGGTTGCAGTCGTTGTACGTCTCCCAGGTGGGAGCCGTCGTCGGCGCCCATGTCGGCCCCGGGTTGCTCGGGGTCGTCGTATCGCGCCGGTGATCGTCGCTGTCGCCGCACTCGTCGGCTACCTCGTCGGAGCGATCTCGCCGGCCACCCTGATCGCCCGCCGCAGGGGGATCGACCTGCGTGATGTCGGATCGGGCAACCCCGGCGCGAGCAACGCGGGACGCGCACTCGGCCGTCGTACCGGCATCGCGGTTGCCGTGCTCGACGTGCTGAAGGGAGTGGTGCCGGCCGCGGGCTTCGGGGCCGTCGACCACCGGGCCGGGCTCGTCGCGGGCGTCGCGGCGGTGCTGGGGCACGTGACGTCACCGTTCCTGCGCGGGCGCGGCGGCAAGGGAGTGGCGACGGCCCTCGGTGCGGTGCTCGGGGTGCATCCGCTCTGGGCGCTGATCGTGCTGGTGGTGTGGGTGGCGGGGCTCGCGGTGTCCCGCTGGATCGCGCTGGCCTCGGTGCTCGCCGCTGCATCGGTAGCGGTCGTGGCCCTGGTGCTGCGCGAGGATGTGCTGTGGGCGGTGGTGGTGGCGATCATTGTGATCGCCCGCCATCAGGCCAATTTCGTACGACGGCTGGCTCGCGGCTCCACCTGAGCCATTCCGTCCACAGGCCGTCGCTGCCTCCACAGGGCTTGCCTGGGCCGACCGTTCGAGGCGTCCGCTTCCTAGCGTCCGAGCATGCCCCGGCCGCGTCCTGACCCTGTCGCGGCCGGAGCGAGGCTCGCCGCCGTCGTGGTGCCGGTCCGCGGTGGCTGGACGCCGCCGCCCGAGCTCGCACATGAGTTGCTCGAGCAGCCGGCGATGGAGGAGTTGCCGCCCGCTTCTTCGGCTCCGGAGATGGACGAGCGGAGCTGGTCTCCGCGGGAACCGGAGCAGCCGGCCGAACCGGGAGAGCCGCCGAGCGTGCTGCACGGGTGGCTGCCGGAGCCACTGCGGGGTGGCCGCTGGGACCCGGGCCACCGTGGGCTGGTCGCGCTCGGCACGGTCGCCGCCGCTGCGGCCGTAGTGGCGGGCTTCGTGTTGCTGCGCGGCCGGCCGCAGGAGGTGTCGCCGCCGGCGGTGGTTGGTGGTCCTGCGGCGTCCACGGCTCCTGGCGCCGTCGTGGTCGTCGACGTGGACGGCAAGGTGCGCCATCCGGGGATCGTGCGGCTGCCGATCGGCGCCCGCGTCGACGATGCCCTGCGAGCAGCGGGTGGCGCGCTGCCGGGAGCGTCGCTCGTCGGGCTCAACCTCGCCCGCAAGCTCGCGGACGGTGAGCAGGTGCTGGTGGGTCTGGAGGCTTCGACAGCGGCTCCGGGCGCCGTTGCCGGCGCGGCAGGCAGCGTTGATCTGAACACCGCCGACGTCACCGCGTTGGACGCCCTGCCCGGTATCGGGCCGGTGCTCGCGCAGCACATCGTCGACTGGCGCACGGAGCACGGGCGGTTTGCCAGCATCGATCAGCTGCGTGAGGTGCCGGGGATCGGCGAGAGCAAGTTCGCGTCGTTGAAGGCCAAGGTCCGGGTGTGACGCCGCCTGACCTGCGGCTGCTCGCGCCGGCGCTCGCGGTCTGGATCACGGCCGCGCTGGCCCTCCAGCTCAGGCCGCTCCCGGTGATGGTGGGAGCAGGTCTCGGTGTCGCACTGGCGGTCGCGGTCGCAGCGCGCCGGGGCTCGCTGATCCTGGTCGCCGTCCTCGTGTGCGGTGCAGCCGCCGGGACCGCCGCGGCCGCGCGGGTCCATGCCCGCACGACCGGCGTGGTGCACGACGCCGCAGCCCACGGCTCGGCGGTCACGGTCGAGGGTGTCGTCACCGACGATCCGCGGTCGGTGCCGCCGAAGGCAGGTGGCGGGGTGCTCGCCGTCCGCGAGCTGGTGGTGGCCCGCATCCGCGTGGAGCGGCTCGAGGTTGCCGGTCGCGTGCTCCGCGTGCGCAGTCCCGCTCTCGTCCTCACGTCGGACCGTGCCTGGCTGCGCGCGCTGCCGAGCCAGCACCTCCGGGCCGAAGGGCTGCTGCGGCCCGCAGACCGCAGCGGCGACGTCGCGGCGATGCTGTCGACCCGTGGCCGGCTGGTGCTGCTCGGCGGCCCCAGCCCGGTACAGCGGGTCGCCGGCTCACTGCGGGCGGGACTGCGCCGCGCGGTCGCGCCGCTGCCGGCGGCCGAGCG
>JAWVDZ010000007.1:0-9802 GCA_033856955.1 Gaiellales bacterium | reverse complement strand
GCTGCCCTGGCGGCAGCTCCTGATCCCGGCGGCGGCCGCAGCCAACGCGGGCGTGGCTGTCAATGCCGGCCAGTCCCGGGTGCTGGACGCGATCGAGGGCATCCTCTCGCGCACGCCCGAGTCGCGTGCCGTGTTCGCTCCGGGAGGGAGATACGTCCGTGAGGGAGACGTTGTGCGCCAGCCCGAGCTGGCGAGATCGATCGAGCTGATCGCCGAGCGCGGCCCGGCGGTGCTCTACGGCGGAGAGTTGGCGCGGGCGATGGTCGCCCACCAGCACCGGCACGGCGGCAGCCTGACGATGTCCGACCTGGCGGGCTACCGGCCCGTGTGGCGGCGGCCGCTGACCGCCGAGCACAGCGGCCACGCGCTGGTGACGAACCCGCCGCCCTCCTCCGGCGGCGTGCTGATCGCCCACATGCTGGCGGTGCTCGAGGGCACCGCCCGCGGGCTGGCGCCAGGCTCCGCCCCTGCGCTGCGGGCGCTGGCCGAGACGATGCGGCAGACCGCGCGCCGTCGCGACCGCGCCTTCGTGCGGCTGCTGCACCGGGGCGGCCTGGCCGTGCACATGCTCGACCCGGTCGCGATCGCGGCCGCCCAGCGCGAGGTGCGGGCCGCCCTGGCCTCCCCTCCCTCGGCGATGGCGACCGTGGCGTCCGACCGCGGCACGACGCACGTCTCGGTGGTGGACGGGGAGGGAAACGCCGCCGCCTTCACCGCCTCCAATGGCAGCCACTCCGGCGTGATCGTTCCCGGCACGGGGCTGCATCTGAACAACATGATGGGCGAGGAGGACCTCGCCGCCGGCCGCCACCTGCGTCCCGGTGTGCGGCTGACCAGCATGCAGGCGCCGACGGTGCTCGACCGCGGCGGCAGGGTGCGGCTGGTGGTGGGTTCGAGCGGCTCGAACCGGCTGCGATCCGCGATCACCCAGGTGATCGTGAACGTGATCGACCACGGCATGAGCGTCGCGGATGCCGTCTCGTTCCCGCGCGTGCACGTGGAGCAGGATCGGCTCGACTGCGAGGGCGGCTTCGATCCCGTCCAGCTCGACCTGCTCGAGCAGGCGGGCGAGCGGCTGGTGCGCTTCGACGGCCTCAACCTCTACTTCGGCGGGGCGAATGCGGTCGCCTGCCACGCCGACGGCCGCCTCACGGCGGCGGGCGATCCCCGCCGCGAGTGCTTCGGGATCGTTCTCTAATCATCCAGTCGAACACCGCGCGGCGATGCGCCGGCACCGGCCGAGGAGGCGACGTAGACGCCTGCCAGCACCAGCACCGCGCCGGGCAGGAAGGTGGCCGGCAGCGGATCGCGCAGCAGCAGCCACGAGAGCCCTGCGCCCAGCAGCGGCTGGGCGTACAGCGAGGCCCCCACCGCCGCCGCGGGCAGATCCTGGAGCGCCCGGTTCCAGAGCACGTATCCGATCACGCTGTTGCCGACGCCCAGGTAGAGCACCAGCAGCCAGGTGCGCGCGCCCGGATCCGCGAGCCCGTCTCCGGCCACGATCTCGCCCAGCATCCAGGGCAGCGCCCACAACGCGCCCAGCATGCTGATCACCGCCGTCAGCTCGAGCGGGCTGTGCCGGTCGAGGAAGCTCTTGCTCGCGACCGTGTACCACGAGAACGTGAGGCCGGTGCCGAGCAGCAGTGCCAGGCCGAGCACGCTGGCGCCATCGGAGCGGCCGAGTCCGGCCACCAGCAGCGAGCCGGCCAGACCGACGCCGAGCCCGGCCCCCGCCCGCCGGCCGAACCGCTCATGCAGCAGCAGCGCCGCCCACAGCGCGATCAGCACCGGCTCGAGACCGACGATGATGGCGGCGATGGCCGAGTTGGCCTCGTTGATGCCGAAGTAGATCAGCGCCATCTGCCCCCACAGCCCGATCGCGGCGATTGCCAGCAGGCGGCCCACGTCGCGGCGGCTCAGCCCGCGCAACACCGGCAGCGCGACCGGAGCAAGCACGCCGCCCGCGATCGCAAACCGCAGCCCGGCAAGGGTCAGCGGCCCGACGTGGCGCAGCGCGACCTCGCTGGCCGGGAAGGCGCCGGCGTAGGCCAGGTTAGCCGCGGCCAGCGCCGCCAGCGGATGACGCACTCGCCGCAGCGTCACTCTCCGTGAGGCACTCGGCCGTTGCCGGCGGCGCGCTCGCGGATCTGCTCGATCCTGGCCAGCGCCTGCAGCCCGCGGGCGAGCAGATCGATGATCGCCATCATCCGCTCGCGTTCTGAGCGCAGCTCGAGCACCCGCTGCTTCTCCTCGGCCGGGAAGTCGACGCGGGCCATGATCGAGTAGCTGAGCGGTGTGGGCAGTGCCGTCAGATCCTCCTCGGGGTCGCCGCCGCCGGCGGCGGCGATCTGCCGGTACAGCTCGAGCGCCGCGTCGCCCTCGTCACCGACCGAGAGATCCTCCTCTGCCTCGACGGCGACCGCGGTCGTGAAGGAGCGACCGCGCGTGATCTCGACCACCCGCACCACGTCCACGCCCTGCACGACGATGTTCAGGCGGCCGTCGTCGAACCGCTCCAGCAGCTCGGTCACCTCGGCCGTGCAGCCCACCTCGCGGGTGCCCTCGTCGTCGGCATAGAGCAGCAGGAACGGCTCACCGGTGTCAAGGCACTCACCGATCAGCTCCCGGTACTGGGGCTCGAAGATGTGCAGCGGCATCAGCTCACCGGGGACGAGTACGGTGGGGAGTGCGAATATGCCGAACTCGCGGTTGGCCATGGCGAGGTTGGTACTGTACTCGCCCTGGTGCAAGCCCTTCGAGACGCCGAGGAACGCGTGGACGCCCGTCCCGAGATCGCAGAGCTGAGGACGTACCTGCCCGGCAAGCCGGCGTCGCAGCTGCGCCGCGAGCTGGGCCTGGAACGGATCGTGAAGCTGGCGTCCAACGAGGGGCCGCTGGGGCCGTTCCCGGCCGCCCTGGAGGCGCTGGCCGAGACGATGCCGCAGCTCAACCGGTATCCGGAGCGCGGCCTCGAGCTGAGCGAGCGGCTGTCCGCCCGTCACGGGCTGGGGCCGGAACGGGTGGCGCCGGGAAACGGCGCCGACGCCGTGATCGGTCATCTCGCCCTGGCGTACCTGCGCCCCGGGGACGAGGCCGTGATGAGCTGGCCCTCGTTCGTCAGCCACCACCTGAGCGCCGTCAAGATGGGCGCCCGACCGGTGCACGTGCCGCTGGACGACGGTGCCTGTGACCTGGACGCGCTGGCGGCGGCGGTCGGCCCGGCGACCCGTATCGTTTACGTCTGCAGCCCCAACAACCCGACCGGCGGGATGGTCGGGCGAGCGCCGCTGGCGCGCTTCCTGGACGCTATCCCCGACCATGTGTTGGTCGTGATCGACTCGGCCTACCACGAGTACGTGGACGACCCCGAGCATGCCGACGCCGTGGCCGAGCACGGCGATCGACCGAACGTGGTGGTGCTGCGCACGTTCTCGAAGATCTACGGCCTGGCCGGCCTGCGGGTCGGCTATGCGGTGGCCGCGGCGGACGTGGTCGAGAACCTGGCCAAGGTGCGCGGTCCGTTCGACGTGTCGGAGGCGGCAGCGGCAGCGGCAATTGCCAGCCTTGGCGACGACGCGGAGCTGGCTCGCCGCCGCGAGGCCAATCGCGCCGGACGCGAGCGCCTGCGGGCGGGGATGGAGGCGCTGGGCGTCGAGCTGATGCCGTCGGTGGCCAACTTCGTCTGCGCCGAGGTGGGCGACGGCGCCGCCCTGGCGGCGCGGCTGGAACGCGAGGGCGTGATCGTGCGGCCGCTGGCCTCGTTCGGCGCGCCCACCTGCGTTCGCGTCACGGTCGGCCTGCCGGAGGAGAACGACGCGTTCCTGGCCGCCCTCGAACGCTGCCTGCAGCCGGCATGAGCAGGCGGCGCGAGTTCGGCCTGGCGGAGCTCGCCGCCGGCGTGCTGGAGGGCGAGAAGCGCGCCGTGGCGCGCGCCATCACGCTGGTCGAGAACCGCGATCCGACCGCCTACGACCTCGTCCGCGAGCTCTATCCCCGCACCGGCGGTGCGCTGCTGGCGGGGTTCACCGGCCCGCCGGGCGTCGGCAAGTCGAGCCTGCTGGCGTCACTGGTGACGCTGCTTCGCAAGGACGGCACGACCGTGGGCGTGGTCTCGGTCGATCCCTCCAGCCCGTTCAGCCACGGTGCCGTGCTGGGCGACAGGATCCGGCTGGCCGACCACTTCCTCGACCCCGGCGTGTTCATCCGCTCGATGTCCACGCGCGGCTACCTGGGCGGCGTCTCCGAGGCGACGCTGCAGGTGCTGCTGGTGCTGGACGCGGCCGGCAAGGACGTGCTGCTGCTGGAGACGGTGGGAGTCGGCCAGAGCGAGGTCGACGTTGCCACCGTTGCCGATACCGTCGTGCTCGTGCTGATGCCCGGCTCCGGCGACTCCGTCCAGGCGCTCAAGGCGGGGATCATGGAGATCCCGGACGTGATCGTGATCAACAAGTCCGACCATCCCGCCGCCGGCACGATGCGCAGCGAGATCCGTTCGATCCTCTCGCTCGATCGCGACCGCGAGTGGAGGACGCCGATCGTCGAGACCGAGGCCATCCGCGGAGAGGGCGTCCCTGAGCTGTGGAAGGCGGTGCTCGACCACCGCGCCTTCCTCGACCGCGACGGCGGCCTCGACGCCAGGCGCCGCAGGAGCATCGAGCACGAGGTCGTGGCAGTGGCCGTGTCGCAGGTGCGCAGGCGCCTGAACGAGGCGGTGGAGGGCGACCCGGAGGTGCGGGCGTTGCTCGACCGCGTGCACGCCCGTGAGCTGGATCCGCTCACTGCGACGAGGGAGATTGCGGAGCGGGTGTTGAAGCTGCGCTGAGCTTCAGCCGGATGCGGCCACGAAGGCGGCTCGCCCCTCGGCGATCACCTCGTCCGCATACGCGCGGCCGTGCCAGCCGCCGACGACGGTGTCGGCGCCGTGCTCGAGATCCTTGTAGATGTCGAAGAAGTGCCCGATCTCGTCCAGCAGCGAGTCGCGGATATCGGTGATGTCGTGCATGTGGCTCCACTTGGGATCCTTGAACGGGACGCACAGAACCTTGTCGTCCTCGCCCTTCTCGTCCGTCATCTCGAACACGCCGATCGGCTCGACCGGGATCACACAGCCGGGAAACGTCGGCTCGGCCACCAACACGAGGCAGTCGACGGGATCGCCGTCACGCCCGATCGTGTCGACGATGAAGCCGTAGTCCGCGGGGTAGACGACGCTCGTCCAGAGCGTACGGTCGAGCACGATGTGCCCGAGATCGGCGTCGTACTCGTACTTGTTGCGGCTGCCCTTCGGGATCTCGACGAAGGCGTAGAGCTGGTCGCTGTCGGCCACTACCGCGACAGCGCGCGCGCCAGGATGGCCGGCGGCCGCAGGTAGAGCCACACGGTGCCGACCACGTACATCACTGCCAGGACGACGCCGCTCTCCTCGATCGCCTCGCTGTGGGCGATCTCGCCGATCTCGCCGGTCGCGCCCATCAGCAGGTAGGCGGCGAATGCCAGCAGCATCACGCTCGTGACCTGGAAGAAGCGGGCCAGGTCGAGCCTGCGCCCGCCCCGGTAGACGAGCACACCCAGTGAGACGGCAAGCAGCAGTCCGGCCGTGCCGCCGACCAGGGTCGAGGCGGCCGAGTCCTTGCCGGTGGCCGCGTACATGAACAGCGAGGTCTCGATCCCCTCGCGCGCGACGGCCACGAAGGCGACCCAGAACAGCGCGGATCCGCCGGCCACGAGGGCGCTCGACACGCGCTCGCGTAGCGACGCGCCCAGGGTGCGCGCCTGGCGCTGCATCCAGAAGATCATCCAGGTCAGCACGCCGGCCGCCAGCAGCATCGCGGAGCCCTCGTAGAACTGCTCGGCGGTGCCGCTCAGCTCGCTGCCGGAGGCGAACAGGATCGCGCCCATGACGACGCTCAGCCCCGCGGCGGCGGCCACCCCGGCCCACACGTGGCGGCTGCGCTCGGACGCGCCGGCCTTGTTGAGGTAGGCCAGCACGATGCCCACCAAGAGGGCGGCTTCGAAGCCTTCGCGGAGGGTGACAAAGAGAGATCCGATCACGAGGAGTTAGGGTACCCTAAGTCCTCGCAGGATTGCAAACAGGGTACTGTTCGCGCTCCCATGGTCAGCCTTGACGACATCCGGGCGGCGGCCGCGAACCTCCGCGGTGTCGCCCACCGCACGCCCCTCCAGCACTCGCAGACGTTCTCGGACTGGGCCGGGTGTGACGTCTACCTGAAGTTCGAGAACCAGCAGCGTACCGGCTCGTTCAAGATCCGCGGTGCCTACACCAAGCTGCTCTCGCTCTCGGAGGCGGAGCGCGCCGCCGGCGTGATCGCCCCGTCCGCGGGCAACCACGCCCAGGCGGTGGCGTTCGCCGCCCGGCTGGTCGGCGTCTCGGCCACCGTCTTCATGCCCGGCGCGGCCTCGCTGGCCAAGGTCGGCGCCACCGAGGGCTACGGCGCCACGGTGCGGCTGGTGGGCGAGAGCGTGGACGACGCGGTGGCCGCCGCGCAGGCCGAGGTGGCCGAGACCGGCGCCACCATGATGCACCCCTTCGACGATGAGGCCGTGATCGCCGGCCAGGGCACGATCGGGCTGGAGCTGCTCGAGGACATTCCTGACGTCGACACCGTCGTGGTGCCGCTGGGCGGCGGCGGCCTCCTGTCGGGGATCGCGATCGCGGTCAAGACGCTGAGACCCGACGTGCGCGTGGTGGGAGTGGAGGCGGCCGGCTGTGCCCCCTACGTCGACTCGCTGGAGCGGGGCGAGATCCAGCCCGCCCATCAGACGGCCACGATCGCCGACGGCATCGCCGTGAAACGGCCAGGCGAGATCACGTTTCCGCTCGTGCGCGAGCTGGTCGACGATGTCGTCACGGTCTCCGATGCCGAGATCGGGCAATCGATCGTGCACCTGCTGGAGCGCACCAAGTCGGTCGTCGAGGGCGCCGGCGCGGTGGGGTTGGCGGCGCTGCTCTCGGGCCGCGTCTCGGGCCGCAAGGTGGCCGCCGTCCTCTCCGGCGGCAACATCGATACACCGCTGATGAAGCAGGTGATCCGGTTCGGCCTCAGCATCCAGGGCCGCTACCTGGTGTTGCGGACGCGGCTGATCGACAAGCCGGGAGCGCTGATGGAACTGCTGGGCGTTATTGCCGACGCGCACGTGAACGTGCTGCAGGTGTCTCACCACCGCGAGAGCGTCGAGGTCGCTGTTGCCGAGACCGGCATCGAGCTGATCCTGGAGACACGCGACGAGGCTCACGCCGAGCAGATCGTGGCGATGGTTCGAAGCCACGGCTATCCCGTGACGCGCACCCGCTGATCCAGCGTCGTAGCGCAATCAGGCGCTTCCGTCAAAGCCGAGGTCTGACCCCGGAAACGCTTCGCAATCTCGAATTCCGCACGCTCGCGCCCGATTCTCGACGAATTCCAGCGATTTAGCTCGGCCAAATGTCGGTAGTCCGCGAAAAGGCGGGGTCAGACCCCCCGATCTTTTTGCGCAGGCGTGACTGGGTCGTTCGAGGTCGCGTCGACCGCGGGAGCATGCTTGGCGCGTGGCCTTGGGGTTGGGCAGCGAGAGAGGTCAGTGACCGATCGAGCGCACCTTGCGCGCCAGCGCCCGCCGGTACTCGGCCCGCACCGTACTGTCCGCGACCCCCAGCCCGAGCCCGATCACCGCGGTCGTGAACCATCCCAGCGCAAAGCCCGCCGCCAGCATCGCCGCGGCCGCGATGCTCAGCAGCAGCTGGCTGCGGGGCGTGATGGGGCGCGGCTCGATGCTCTCGAGCTGTTGAAGCACCTCGCCGTACGTCGAGTCCTTGTGCAGCCCCAGCAGCCGCCGCACGGTGTCGCGGTTCGCCCGCCGCAGCTGCCGCATCCGGATCAGGTAGAAGCCGGAGTACGCGAACGCGATCAGCGCTGCCCCGGGCCACAGGCGGTGCCGCAGGTACGGGCCGAGAAGCGCCAGCGCGGGCGCGGCGCAGCCCAGGATGATGCCGAAGTCCTCGGACGCCCGCCGCCAGGCGCCGAACGGCAGCAGGCGCGAGATGATCGTCCCCAGCAGCACTCCCACGGCCAGCACCGCACCGGCCACCTGCACCGCGCTCAGCGTTGTCACAGTCCGAGGCCGCGCGCGATCACAAGCCGCTGGATCTCGTTGGTACCCTCGCCGATCTCGAGCACCTTCGCATCGCGGTAGAAACGGCTGATCGGATACTCGTCCATGAAGCCGTAGCCGCCGTGGATCTGGAGCGACTCGTTGCAGGCGCGGCGCGCCAGCTCGCCCGTGTACAGCTTCGCGATCGCGGCCTGCTGGGCGAACGGCCGGCCGCGGTCCTTCAGCCACGCCGCCTTGTACACCAGCCCGCGCGCGGCCTCGATCTCGGTCGCCATGTCGGCCAGCTTGAACTGCACGGCCTGGAAGCGTCCGATCGGGCGGCCGAACTGCTCGCGCTGCTTCGCGTACTGCAGTCCCAGCTCGAACGCGCCCTGAGCCATGCCCAGTCCCAGCGCGGCGACGCCGATGCGGCCGCCGTCCAGGATCTCGAGGAACTGCCGGAACCCGTTTCCGCGCGGGCCGAGCAGGTTTCCCGCAGGCACCCGGCAGCCCTCGAACGTCAGCTCGCGGGTGTCGGACGAGCGCCAGCCCATCTTCTTCAGTGGCGGTGACTGCGCGTAGCCGGGGGTGCCGTTCTCGACCACGATGTTCGAGATCTCGTCGTCGCCGGTGCGCGCGGTCAGCGTGACCAGCGCCGAGATCGCGGTGCCGGCGTTGGTGATGAACATCTTCGCGCCGTCGATCACCCACTCATCGCCCTCCAGCCGCGCCGTCGTCCTGGTGGCGCCGGCGTCCGACCCCGCGCCCGCCTCGGTCAGTCCGAATGACGCCAGCCGGCGGCCGGACGCCAGGTCGGGCAGCCAGCGCGCCTTCTGATCATCGTCGCCGTACAGGTGGATCGGCATCGTGCCGAGCGAGGTGTGGGCGGCAACCGTGATCGCAAATGAGCTGTCGACGCGGGCCAGCTCCTCGATCGCGATCGCGTACGCCAGCGTGTCCGAGCCCGCGCCGCCCCACTGCTCCGGCAGCGGGATGCCGAGCAGGCCAAGCTCGGCCGCTTCGCCGACCAGTTCGACCGGGAACACGCCCTCGCTGTCCAGCCGGTGTGCCTGCGGCCCGATCCGGCCCTCGGCGAATCCCCGCACCGTGTCGCGGAACAGGGCGTGCTCGTCGGACAGGTCGAAGTCGAGCGCCATCAGCAGAGCGAGTCCGCCAGCTCCACCAGCAGCCGCACCCCGAAGCCGGTGCCGCCCTTTCCGACGTAGTCGCCGCGGGAGCGGGCCAGGTCGGCGGTGCCGGCGATGTCGAGGTGCGCCCAGGCGCCATCGCCGGCGAACTCCTTCAGGAACTGTCCGGCGTAGCAGGGGATCCCCATCCGCATGCTCGAGCTGTTTGCCATGTCGGCGATGTCGGAGCGGAGCATGCGTCGGAACGTCTTGTGCAGCGGCAGCTGCCAGGTGTGCTCGCCGCTTCGCTCGCCGGCCGCCGCCACCCGGTCGAGCCACTCCTGGTCGGTGCCCATCAGGCCGGCGTGGTAGTCGCCGAGGGCGACCACGACGCCGCCGGTCAGCGTGGCCAGATCGACCAGGTGGGTGGCGCCCAGCGTGCGTGCATGGTGGAGGCAGTCCGCCAGCACCAGCCGGCCCTCGGCGTCGGTATTCGTGATCTCGATCGTCTTTCCGTTGCTCGCCTTGACGACGTCGTCGACCCGGTAGGCGTTCGTGTCCATCATGTTCTCGGTCGAGCCGACCAC
>JAWVDZ010000006.1:0-4611 GCA_033856955.1 Gaiellales bacterium | reverse complement strand
CTGCTCGACCTCGCCGACCGCTCAGAGCTCCGCGAGGCGGCGCGAGACTGGCAGCATCGCATCGACGTCCACACGGCCAGGATCGACGACCGGCCGGCCGACGCTCTCCTGATCCGCCCGGACGCCCACATCGCCTGGGCCGCAACCACCGACGAGCCCACCGACACCGCCGCGCTCACGCTGCGACACGCACTCTCCCACTGGTTCGGCGAGCCCTCCGTCCGGTAGGCCTGACCTGTACCGGCGGATCGGCGGCCCGATCATAATCCGCGTGTCGGGGTTCGATTCCCTCCTTCGCCATCGGGGCGTTCTCGAAGATTGGGGCTGTTGATGTGGCTGTTGCCGTGGACGACAACGAATGAGCTCGGACTCCACTGCCGCCGTTACGGCGGCGGGCTCTGACGGTCCCGCGCCCGGAACGGTGAAGCCGAGTGAGGGCGAGGCATTCCGGTTCTGGCTGAAGCTGGGGATGATCAGCTTCGGCGGGCCCGCCGGGCAGATCGCGATCATGCACGAGGAACTGGTGGAGCGGCGCCGCTGGATCGGCGAGCGGCGCTTCCTGCACGCGCTCAACTTCTGCATGGCCCTGCCCGGGCCGGAAGCCCAGCAGCTCGCCTCCTACATCGGCTACTCGATGTACGGCGTGCGCGGCGCGATCACCTCCGGCGGCCTGTTCGTGTTGCCCTCGTTCGTGCTGCTGTGCGGGATGAGCGCGATCTACGTCGAGTACGGCGAGGTCGCCGCCGTGGCCGGGATCGTGCGTGGCCTGGGCGCGGCGGTGATCGCGCTGGTGGCGGCTGCGGTGATCCGTGTGGGCGGCCGCGTCATCCACACCCCGACGGCGGTCGCGATGGCGGTGGTCGCGTTCGGGCTGATCGTCGCCGGCGTTCCCTTCCCGATCATCATCGCCGTGGCCGCGCTCGCCGGCTACATAACGGGCCGAGCCAACCCGCAGCTGCTCGGCAAGCCCAAGGGGCATGGCGACAGCGAGGACGAACTCGAACCGAGTCGGGAAGCCGGCGCCGCCCTGCGACGGCGGTTCGCTCAGGCTCTGCTGATCTGGCTCGTCCCCGTCGCTGCGCTGTTGCTGGCCGGCGGCCTGGTCGCTCAGCTGGCCGGCTTCTTCACGCTCGCCGCGCTGGTCACCTTCGGCGGGGCCTACGCCGTGCTGCCGTTCGTGGCAAGTGCGGCCGTCACCCACTACGGCTGGCTCACCTCGAAGGACATGGTGGCCGGGCTGGCGCTGGGCGAATCAACGCCGGGCCCGCTGATCATGGTCAACACGTTCGTGGGCTTTGTCGCCGGTTACAACATCGAGGGCGGCCTCGCCTGGGGCCTCGCCGGAGCGACCATCGCCACGCTCTGCACGTTCGTCCCCTCGTTCGTCTTCATCATCACGGGTGCGCCGATCATCGATCGAGTCCGTCACACCGGATCGTTCGCCAACTCGCTGAACGGCATCACCATCGCCGTCGTCGGCGTGATCGCCGCGCTCGCCGTCTTCGTCGCCCGTCACGCCGCCTTCCCCGGCGGAGACCCGGACTGGCTCGTGATCTTGCTCGCCGCCGCCGCGTTCCTCGGCGTCTGGCGCTTCCGAGTCGGCGTGGTCACCACAGTTGTCGTGTGCGCCGCTGTGGGCCTCGCCGCCAGCCTCCTCGGGTAGCGCACTTGACGCGCTGCCTTCAAGTCCTATTAGTCCAGATAATCACTGTTCCATCGTACGGTGAGGAGTCTTGCAGCTGATGGCCTCTGCGCCAACCCGGATCGAACTTCGGCACCTCCGGTACTTCCTGGCGGTGGCGGATGAGCTGCATTTCAGGCGCGCTGCCGAGCGTCTGCATATGGCTCAGCCGCCGCTGTCACAAGCCATACGCGCGCTCGAGATCGAGCTCGGCGTGCAGCTGTTTGAGCGCAACAGCCGCTCGGTGACTCTCACCGAGGCCGGGCGGCTGTTCGCGGAGGAAGCCCGCAGCCTGCTCGCCGGCGTGGACTTTGCCGTCGAGGAGGTGCGCCGAGCGGGTGCCGATCGTCCCGTCCTTCGCGTCGGGTGTATCGCCGCCACGCCGATCACGCTCCTGCACCAGTTCCTGGCCGGTTTGCACGAGACCCTGCCCGCCACCCAGCCGCGAATGCGCCATCTGCCATCGTTCGAGCAGGTGAGCGAGTTGCGGGCCGGACAGCTCGACCTGGGCATCTTCTACGACGCGGGGCGACACCGCGGGATCGAGTCGACGCCGGTCTTCGCCGGCGAGCCCATGATGGCGCTGCTCCCGGGGTCGCATCGACTGGCCTCGCTGCCCGTGGTGCCGGCCGATGCGCTGGCCGACGAGCCTCTCGTGATGTTCCCGCGTGCCGCCAATGCCGCGCTGTATGACCGGATGCTGGCGATCATCGCGGGCATCGGCTATCGACCGCCGGTGGTGGTCGAAGCGCCGGGAACGGATCGGCGAGACATGGCGCTCGCCGTGGCCGAGGGACTCGGCGTCGCGCTGTTACCGGCGACCCGAAGGGCGATCGGGGACGACGTGGTGGCTGCCCGGCCGCTCGACCGTCTGGCGGCGATGCCGGACATGGTGTTGGCATGGCGGGCAACGCCGCCGCGGCTGTTGCGACAGGCGCTGGAACCGATCCGCGAGCTGGCCCACAACCTCCACCAGCTCACGACCGCCGAGCGGGATCGCACCAGACCGTCTTGCTGATGTCGGCGGCGGATCGCCGCCGGAGTCAAACCCTGTCCTCCGGTCAGTCACGTTGATTGCCGGAGAGCGCGGTTGTAGGCTCGGCCCCTCTGCCTCGCCCATGACTGGTCTTGGGTTCCAATTTCTCTACTGCATCAGCGGCGGTCGGCCCGCAATCCGCCGCTTCCCATGGAGCGGAGAACAGGCTCTCGTACCCGGCGACCTTGTCAACCTCGGAGACGGTGGCCCCGCTCTTGCCGTGACCGGCGACGCCTCGCTCCTCGGCTCCCTCGCTGAGGTCGTGAACGCCGGAGCGGAGATCCTCGTGGTCGCCGCCGAAGACGCTGTCTACAGCGTGGCCGATCCGCATCCGCGAGCTGCCGGTGACAGCCTCGATCTCGCCGGCGAATCGGGTGCGCAGACGGTGGACGAGGCCGTCAACAACGACTTCGAGGTGGTCGCTGACAGCTCCGCCGATGAGGACACGCTGGTGCGGATCAGCGCCGGCAGGCACCATGATTTCGTCGCTCGCCTCGTGGCCGGGGAATCTGCACCCCCCTCGGCGGCCCTGACCCCCGCCCGCGAGCGGCAGATGGTGCTGGCTTCGGCCGCCGGCGATCGGGGCGCAAGTGAGGAGCTGATCGAGGCGTTCCTGCCCGCCATCGCCGGAATCGCTCGGATGTATCGCAGCGTTCCGGCCGTCGACCGGAACGAGCTGATGCAGGAGGGTGTGGTCGGCCTTCTTCGCGCAACCAGACGGTTCGATCCGTCGGTCGGCAACTCCTTCTGGGCGTATGCCGCCTGGTGGGTCAGGCAGGCGATGCAACAGCTGGTATCACAGGTATCTCGGCCGACGGTGCTCTCGGATCGCGCGCAACGTGGTCTGGCGCGCATCCGCGAGGCACGCCGCGTTCACTTCCAGGTGCACGGTCGTGAGCCGACGCCGGGCGAGCTGGCCGCTCTGGTTGGCCTGCCGCGCGAGCAGGTCGAGAGCCTGCTCGCCGCAGAGCGCGTGCCGCAGCCGTTGCAGATGCCGGCCGAGGACAGCCCCGGTCAGCCGGGGGTCGCGGACATCCTCGCCGATCCGGGGGCCGAGCAGGAGTATGAGCGGATCATCTCGCGCCTCGAGATCGAGCAGGTGCGCGACCTGACGAAGACGCTCACCCCGCGGGAGCGGGAGATCCTGTATCAGCACCACGGGATCGAGGGCCCTGCGAAGTCACTCAGAGCTATCGGCGAGGCGCTCGGCATCAGTGCCGAGCGCGTGCGTCAGATCGAAGCGGATTCCCTCCAGAAGCTTCGGGACGCCATGCTCGACCCACCGGGATAGGCTCGGGCGCGATGTTCTGCCTTGACACCACCTCGCCCCGGTCTATGTTAAACGACGTGCTTCGAGAAGATGGTCAGATTGGCAACCACAGTCACTCGGGACTCGTTCACGAGGCGACCGTGATCGACGATGACGAAGCCTTTGTCTCACGTGTCGCGCCCTTCCTCCGCGACGGCTTTGATGAGGGCCCGACGATCGCCGTGTTGAACCGCCGTCACTGGGCGTTGCTGCGCGAGGAGCTCGGCGCCGATGCCTCGCGGGTGCCGTTCACCGACTGTAACGACTTCTACACCCGTCCGATCGACGCGCTTGCGTCCTACGACGCGATACTTCGGCGGTTGAGGGCGGAGGGCTGTACGTCGGTCCGTGTTGCGGCCGAGATTCCGCTTGGCGCAACTCGCTCGGGGTGGGGCGACTGGATCTCATATGAGGCGATCGTCAACCGGGCGTTCGCGCACCGTCCCGCGAACATCCTGTGCGTCTACGACACGAACACCGCGCCGGACACCGTGATCGACGCCGTCTGGCGAACCCATCCGCGCGTTGTCACTGAGGGCGACGCGAGCGGCCCGCACTACCACGACCCGGCCGAGGTGATTGCGA
>JAWVDZ010000005.1:0-2587 GCA_033856955.1 Gaiellales bacterium | reverse complement strand
ATCGAAACTCCTTTGGCCACCGGATGAGGGTGGGCGGCCCCGCTCTCGCGGGGCCGCCCGATGGTGCTACTTGTTGACCGTGAAGCCCTGCTGGGTTCCGTAGTCGACGAGCGCCTTCTGCCAGGCGTCGAGCCCGGCGCTGAGGTCGCCCTTGTCGGCAATCGCCTTTCCGAGGGTGTCGTTGAAGCTGGAGTAGGCGTAGTCCATGTAGGGCAGCCACTGGAACTTCGTGTCGACGGTGTTGGAGATTTCGGCGAACGTCTTGTTGACCGTCTGGCCGCCGTAGAAGGGGGCTTTCTGGTTAACAAACGAGGGGTCGGCAGCAACGCTGTTGGCGGTCGGCCACAGGAACTGCTTCGTCGCGAACTGCAGCGTCGACTCCTTGTCGCTGTTCAGCCACTTGGCGAACTCGTACGCCGCGATCTTGTTCTTCGAGGTCGCGAGTACGGCATCCGATGACCCGCCCCAGTTGCCGGATGCGGGGGCCGCACCCGTGTACTGCGGAAGCGGCGCTGCCGCCCACAGGCCCGCGGTCTTCGTCGCGGTGCCCTGCAGGAAGATCGGACCCCATGCTGCGGTCAGCCATCCGGCGTACTTGCCCTTGGCGAGGCCCTGGTACCACTGGTCGGTGAAGTCAGGGTCGACCGAGACCTGGCCGGCCTGGATCAGCTTCTGCCAGTAGGTCATGACCGCCTTCGACTTCGCGCTGTTCACGGCGACCGTGACGCCCTGCTTGCCGTCGTAGCCGAACGGCTTCACGCCGGCCTGCCACAGCAGTCCCATCAGCTGTCCCGCATCATTCGGAGCCAGGTTGGACATGTACGACCCGGTCTTCGACTTCACGGCCGCAGCAGCGGTCGCGTAATCGTCCCACGTCGCGGGCGCGGCAGTGACACCGGCCTTCTTGAGGATGTCGGTGCGATACAGGTTTCCCATGGGGCCGGAGTCCTGGGGAATCGCAAGCACCTGCTTGCCGGAGATGACCTGGTTCCAGACCCACGGCACGTAGTCGCCCTGCAGCTTCGCTGCCCCGTAGGGCGCGAGGTCGAGCAGGCTCTTCGTCACGTTGAACGAGGAGAGGTACTGGTACTCGATCTGTGCAACGTCCGGAGCGCCCGTGCCGGCCTTCAGCGCGGTGCGGATCTTCGTGTAGTGCGGGAGGCCCTGGCCGACGTTTTCGACCTTGACCTTGATGGCCGGGTAGGCCTTCTCAAACAGGTCGACCTCGTTCTGGATGTTGGGAACCCAGGTCCAGAAGGTGAGTGTCGTGGGGGTCTTCATGGCCTTGTCGATCTCGGCCTGGCTCACTGTCGTGGCGCCGGTCGTCCCCGAGGTGCCACTCGGGCTGCAGCCGGTGAGGAGTAGTGCAGTAGTCAACAGACCAGCGCCCAGCGCCAGTGCTGTTCTCGGTGCTCGTTTTCTCATGTGCCTTTCCTTCTTTGTGATTGCGGACCGTCGCCAGCGACGGGCCGGTTACTCGTCGACCAGGACCAGGGATGCCCATGGCTCGAGCGAGAATTCGTGGCCGGCGGCGAAGCGCTCGCCGTCGATCGCGCTGCAGACGGCGGCGGGAGCCGTCACCGTCGCGGCGGTGGAACTCCAGTTGCTGACAAACCAGGTGCGGGTGCCAGCGGCGGTGACCCCGGATGCCACAGTGACCGTCCGGGAGCGTGTCCAGTTGGCCGCGATCGGCTTCGGTACCACCCAGCGCAGGAGGTCGGCGGCCAGCGCGGGGTTCGGCAGCGTGCCGACGTAGGTGATGCGTCCCGCTCCGCTCGCCCGCGTCGTGATCGCCGCGAACGGACCGAACTCTGGATGGTCGTAGCCCACGAGCACGTCAGCGCCGTCGTTGTGCAGCAGGTCGAGCCACTTCGTCGCGGCGGCATCCGCCGAGAGCTGCAGGGTGCCCGTTCCGGTCACGGCCAGCGGCTCGTCGAGGTTGGAGAACTCCTCGTACCAGACACCGGCCGGCTCGGCGAGTACGGCGGGCGCGACCGCGAGGCGAGCGCGCGCCTCGTCATCCGCGTAGCCGGTGCGGATGCCGACGACCAGGTGGCCGCCCGCGGTCGCGTAGTCCCGGAGGAAGGCGAGCTCGGCATCCGTCGCGACGTAGAGGGCGGGGACGACCAGCACGGGATGGCTGGCGGCGAACGCCGCGGCATCCGTTCCCAGCTGGCTCGCGTGCAGGATGTGCGCCTGGGCACCGCTGTCGATCACGCCGCGGTAGAAGGCGTCGAAGATCTCGCCGTATGCGCGCCGGTCGGGCAGCTTGTCTTTCGTGTGGAACGGCGGGGTGAACTCGAAGGCCCACTTGCTGTCGCTCGAGTAGAGCAGGGTGACGTCGGAGTCCGGAACATACCCGTCGAGCCCGGTGCCGATCGCCTTGAGCGCCGCGCCGATTTCGGACACCTCCCGGTAGACCCGGCCGGGGCGCTGGCTGTGCGGGAGGATGCCGCCCCAGTACGTCTCGGTGCCGTAGTGCAGCGTGTGCCAGTGCCAGTACTCGACCATGGCCGCGCCGCGGGAGATGAGCGCGAACGCCGCGAGCTTGAGCTGGCCGGGGTAGCCGGGGTAGTTCTGGTCGCTA
>JAWVDZ010000004.1:0-6222 GCA_033856955.1 Gaiellales bacterium | reverse complement strand
TGATCGACTCGCTCCAGCTCACCGCCGGACACAAGGTTGCCACGCCGGTCAACTGGAAGCCCGGCGAGGACGTCGTCATCGCCGGCTCGGTGTCGGACGACGAGGCCAAGCAGACGTACCCGGACGGCTGGAAGTCGCCGCGGCCGTACATCAGGATCGTGCCGGCGCCGGACATGACGCCCGCGCACACGTCCTAGACGTGAACAGCCCGCGGCCCCGGAGCCGGCATCCAGCGTGATGTCGATTCCGGGGCCGCTCGTTCGTCTCTCCCACTGACAGGCCGCGCACCCGCGGGCCGCACCAATCGCAGGGAGAGAAACCATGCCGCACCCCGTCATCCACGCCGAGATCCGATCCTCCGATCCCGACGCCAGCCGCGCCTTCTACTCCGAGCTGTTCGGCTGGACGTACGCCGACGGCGCGCTGCCCGGCTACACGTTTGTGAACCCGGGTGTCGAGGGCGCGCTGCCGACCGCGATCGGCCCGCTCCAGGGTGGCGCCGACGCGGTGTTGTTCTTCGTCGGCGTCGAGGACGTCGCGGGCGCGCTGGCCCGCGCCGAGCAGCTCGGCGCGACCGTCGTGCAGCCGGCCCAGGAGGTGCCCGGCGTGACCTTCGGCGTGTTCTCCGACGCGCAGGGCCACATGGTCGGCGTGGCGGCCGCCACCCACTGAGGCCCGCCTACACGGCGACCGGACTCTCCTGCGGCAGCTCCTCGTGCGCGTGCTGCGGCGCGGACCTGCTCGTGCGCAGGAACACCCCGCCGATCACGGCTGCCGCGGTGGCGAACACCGCGCCCAGCAGCAGCGCGGCGTGGTAGCCGCCGTTCAGTGCGACCAGCTTGCCGTGGCCCGAGCTGAGCAGGCTGTCGGTGCGAGACGACGCCAGGCTCGCCAGAACCGCCAGGCCGAGCGCTCCGCCCATCATGAAGGCGGTGTTGACGATGCCCGAGGCAAGGCCCGACTCCTCTGGCTTGACGTCGCTCATCGCCGCCAGCAGCACGGGGTTGAAGGCGGTGCCGGCACCGATGCCGAGCAGGATCATGCTCGGCAGCACGTCGGTCAGATAGCTGCCGTCCACGGGCGCGCGCGCCAGCAGCGCCAGCCCGGCGGCGGCCACCAGCAGGCCAGTCGTGAGCGGGCGGCGGATGCCGAACCGCATCACCAGCTTGGCGGAGACGCCGATCGAGAGCGCCCCCATGATCAGGTTGGCGGGCAGGAAGGCGAGCCCCACGTCGAGCGGGCTGTAGCCAAGCACCAGTTGCAGGTAGAGGGCGGACATGAAGAACCACGCGAACATCGCGGCCGCCCACAGCACGCCGACCACATTCGCGAACGCGAGGTTTCGCGAGCGGAACAGACCCAGCGGCATCAGCGGCGCGCGGATCTGCGACTCGATGCCCAGGAACAGGCCTAGGATCGCGACCGCGGCCGCCAGTTCGCCGAGCGTTCGGGCCGATGTCCATCCCTCCTGGTTTCCGTTCACGATCGCATACACCGCGATCATCAAGGCGGCGGTGACCGTCACCGCGCCACCGATGTCGAGGCGGCCGCCGGCCGGGCCGCGACCGGTGGGCAGCAGTCGCAGCGAGAGCATGCAGACGGCCACACCGATCGGCAGATTGACCAGGAAGATCCAGTGCCAGTCCAGGCGGTCGGTCAGGATCCCGCCCAACAGCACGCCGATGCTGCCCCCGCCGGACGCGACGAAGCCAAAGATGCCCATCGCCTTCGCCCGCTCGGCGGGCTCGGTGAACAGCGTCATCATCAGCGACAGCGCGACCGCGGACGAGACCGCGCCGCCGAGCCCCTGCACGGCTCGCGCGACGATCAGCAGCTCCTGCGTGTTCGCAAGGCCGCAGCACAACGACGCGACGGTGAACAGCGTGATGCCGCCGACGAACAGCCTGCGGTGTCCGTAGAGGTCGCCCAGCCGGCCGCCCAGCAGCAGGAAGCCGCCGAACGTGAGGATGTAGGCGTTGACGACCCAGGCCAGGGAGGTCTGGGAGAAGCCGAGGTCGGTTCGGATCGACGGCAGGGCGACGTTCACGATCGTCGTGTCGAGCACGATCATCAGCGTGCCCAGGCAGAGCACGATCAGCGCGAACCAGCGCCTCCGGTCGTCGTCAATGGATCTGTCATTCATCTGGAGGCCATGCTCGCTCATGGATTCTCTCCTTCAGTGATGGGTGGTGTGTTTCGGTGGTAGACCGGATGGTCGCCCGGAAGTCATCGCGACGTCTGCCGCCGGTCGTTGCGGACGCTCGAGGTGCGCCTACAATGCTGCGATGGATTCGCCGCTGAAAACGGAGGCCAGAGCCTCCGGAGTGGAAGTTACGCGTGCCCCCGGCACGCCCGAGCTGCTGATCGAGGCCCACCGGGTCGAGCTGACAGGATACTGCTACCGGATGCTCGGCTCGCCGTTCGACGCCGAGGACGCCGTGCAGGAGACGTTCGTGCGGGCGTGGCGCAGCTTCGATCTCTTCGAGGGCCGCTCCTCGCTCCGCTCGTGGCTCTACCGCATCGCCACCAACGTCTGCCTGGACATGCTGGACGGGCGGAAGCGACGCGCGCGGCCGATGGATCTCGGTCCCGCGACCGCGGTCGATGCGGTGCTCGCGCCGCCGGTGCTGGAGTCGACCTGGCTCGAGCCGGTACCCGACGGCCGCGTGCTGGCGATGGACGGCGACCCGGCCGATTTGGCGGAGGCGCGCGAGACGATCCGGCTGGCGTTCGTCGCCGCGCTCCAGCATCTGCCGGCGCGACAGCGGGCCGTGCTGATCCTGCGCGACGTGCTGCGATGGAAGGCTGCCGAGGTCGCCGACCTGCTCGAGACGAGCGTCGTCTCGGTCAACAGCGCCCTGCAGAGGGCGCGCACCGCGATCGCGGACCGCGATCTGGAGCCGGGCGACCCGATCGCGCCGATGGACGAGAAGCAGCGGGCGCTGCTGGCGCGTTACGTGGAGGCCTTCGAGGCCTATGACGTCGAGCTGCTGACCGCCCTGCTGCATGAGGATGCCGTGCAGTCGATGCCGCCCTACAAGATGTGGCTGAGCGGCCGCGACGACATGCTGAAGTGGTGGTTCGGGCCCGGGGCGGGGTGCCGCGGATCGCGTCTCATCCCCACGGTCGCCAACGGCCTGCCGGCGTTCGGCCAGTACCGCCCGAGCGGCCCCGGCGGCAGCCACGAGCCGTGGTCGCTGCAGGTGCTGGAGATCTCAGACGGCCGGGTGGCCGGCTTCACCGCCTTCCTCGATACGGCCACCCTGTTTCCGCTTTTCGGCCTGCCCGAGCGTCCGCCGCCGCTCTAGCTCTGAGGGCAGGACGTCGCCCAGGCCGAGCAGGGCGATCAGCTGTCGCATCTCCCGCGACGAGCCGCGCAGACAGATCCGCCGGCCACGGCGGTGAGCGGCCAGCTGCAGTCGCGCCAGCCCGTCGACGGCGGCCAGGTCGGCCCGGTCGACGGCGCTGAGATCGCAAACGACGGATGGGGCGCGACCGTCGTCGAGCAGCCTCACGAGCCGCTCGCAATGGACCGCGGCAGCGTCTCCGGAGAGCCTCCCGGCGATCACCAGCACGGGCTCCTGCGACCCGGTTCCGGGCGGCGGTGACAGTGCAGATTCCTTTCCGTTGTTCACCACCAATGACCATGTCGGTGCGGGAAACTCACCGCGTTTGGGATGATCTGCGGCTACGGGATTGTGACGGTCAGCACCGGTGACCAACCGGTCCGCGAGGCTCCGTCGCTGCTTCGCAGCCGTGCCCGGAAGAGATACGTGCCCGAGGTGGTCGGCAGCTGCGCCGTGGGCGAGCTGCTGCCCGTGATCCAGGGCGTGAACGCGACCGCGCCCGGCGGTTGCTTCTGGACGTCGATCACACGGCCCGCCGCCGGTTGGCCTGCGGCCAGCCGAAGCCCGTCCGCAGTGCGTGCAATCGGCACCTCCACCAGACAGACGCCGCCGTCGCTCGAATCCACGAGTCGGTAGCGGCCGGCGGCAGGGAAAGAGGCGGTGAACGTGGCACCGGCGAGCCGCGATCCCGGATCGATCTGGGCGAGGCCCGATTGCTCCGTGACGGTATGGGCGCGCCCGGCACCGGCGGCGACGTGGAGCAGCGTGAGCGCGCCGGCGCGAACCCACGCCATCGGCTTCGAGAAGCCGCGATCGCCCACCGCGAGCGGTGTCAGAGTCGATTTCAGCTGTGTGTTGGTGGTCTTACAGCAGCCGACCGCAACCACGCGTCCCGACGGTCCAACCGCGAGCGTGCGCGCGGTCCAGGGCACCTCCAGATCCTTCCAGATGCGTCCGTCCCAGTGAGCCGCCCGGCCCGAGAAGCCCGCCGACCACACGTCCTGCGGAGACGACCCGGCCAGCTGCCGCTCCAGGCCCTGCGGGCCGGATCGCCAGTGGCTGCCGTTCCACCGCGCGTACTGTCCGTAGAGATTGAGCACCCATACCGAGCGGCCCGAGAACGGGAGCAGGCCGACCACCGGGCTCAGATTGAACGGGGGCGGCGGGAGTGCGATCCAGCCGTGGGCGGTCAGGCGGTGGAGCGTATGTCCAGCCGCCCAAACTCCACCCTGGGGATCGACGGCGACGCTCGTGATCGGCTCGCCAAGATCGAGCGCGTGCCACGCCTGGCCGTCCCAGTGAACGACATGCGGGGCCGAAAGGCTGGTGAGCCATGCCTGACCATCGTCGGCGACTGCGATTCTGCCGTCGCCGCACGGACAGAGCGAAGCACCGAACCGCTGCATGATGCCGCCGACCCTGCGGTAGACGCCGTCGTTTGCAGCCACCCACAACTGGCTTCCTCGCGCGGCGATCGAGCTGATGCTGCGAGGTGTGGCGGGCGAAAACCGCATAGCGGTCACGAGTCCGGTCTCGTCGACCCGAAACAGCGGGTCAGTGCCGCCCGTGCCGCCGATCCACGTGCTGCCACGGCGCCCGGTGACCGTGACCGTGGTCGTGAATGCGGGTGGCAGCGAGCCGGCAGCCGCCGTCCAATTGGGCTGGGCGGTGGCCCTCAGCCGCACGCGCAGCGCGACGATCGGTGACCAGCCCGCGGGCGGCTGGTCCGGCGCGTGGACGCGGACTCGGAACCGGTAGATGCCGGGTCCTGCATCCGGCGCGAACCGGGCGTACGCGGTATGCGTCGACGCGCGCCACGGCACGAAGCGCGTCGTTCCCGGCCGTTCGACCTGCACGTCCGCCGAGCGCTCTGGTGAGGCTGCGTCGGCCCACCGCAGCGAGGCGGCGCCGTCTGGATCGATCACGGATGGGGTGATGTCCGGCGACACCGAGACCCGGTCGAGACCGGCAGGGGTGGCCAGCTCGAACGTGCCCGCGTCGGAGAACGTCGTCCGCGAGACGGAGTCGGGCAGCATGTCGAGCTGCATCACGCCTGAGCTGTCGGCGGTCGAGAGGCCGGCCGGGCCGGCGTGCCACCAGAGGGAATCGCCTCGCGCCAGCGCCATGTCGACCGTGTCTGTCGTGGGATCGAGCGGGTTGAGAAATGAGGGCTGCGCGATCACGCGGTGTCCGAAGGACAGACCGGCCGATCCCGGCAGCCACGCCTGGCCGCCCGGCCATGCGATCGGCCGTCCGCCGATCGGGCCGAGCATCTGCCAGCGGCGCCCGTCCCAATGGCTGAGCGCGGCCCAGTTGCTCAACCAGATGTCGTTCGGCGATGTGCCGGCCAGCTCGCCGGCGTGCGCGGCCGCCGGCGGAAGCGGCACGGACGCCCAGATGGCACCGTCCCAGACTCGAATCTCTCCCTCGGAGCTCTGGGATGAGCCCGTGTTCTGCACCATCACGGCGACGCGCCCGGCTCCCAGATCTGCAATCGACGTCGCCTGTGAACCCGTGCTCGGATCGGGCGCGGCATCCATCACCGTCCAGGTCGTGCCGTCCCAGTGCGCCACCACCGCCGTCTCGCCGTCCGGCGGTATGCCGCCGGTCTGTCGACTTCCCGACATCCATATGTCTTCAGAAGAGGCAACATTCCAATCCGCCGGGAACACGCCCGCTGGCGCGGCCAGATCGTGCCAGCCGGTCGCGTCGAGCTGCCAAAGGTCCGTCCGCGTGGTTCCCGCGATCTCATCCGGCCCGAGCACGAACAGCTGCCGGAACGCGTCAGGCGGCGTGGGGAGTTCGTCGAAGCCGGCGCCATTCCAGCGAAGCAGCACGTGTCCCAGGTTTACCTTCGTCCCGTCGCCCGTCTCTG
>JAWVDZ010000003.1:0-2847 GCA_033856955.1 Gaiellales bacterium | reverse complement strand
GTCGGAGACGGCGCAGCCGTCCGGGGCGGCGTCCAGCACCTGCCGCGCCAGCGACGGCAGCTCGGCGACCGGCCCGCACACGAACGCCAGCTCCGCGCCGTCCAGGGCACCCGCCAGCGAGTCGTCGACGCGGGCGACCGCACCCCGTTCGAGCCCGATCCGCCCCGCCTCGGGGTCGGCGTCGTACGCCCAGACCTCGTCGCCACGGGCGGTCGCGGCAAGCGCCAGCGAGCCTCCGATCAGGCCAAGCCCGACAACCGCGATCCTCATCGGTTCGCTTCCGCTGTCCGCATCAGCTCGGCCACGCGGAAGGCGAGGTCGAGCGACTGTCGAGCGTTGAGGCGGGGATCGCAGAGCGTCGCGTAGTTGTGATCGAGGTGGTCCTCGAGCACCTCCTGGGAGCCGCCGAGGCACTCCGTGACGTGCTCACCGGTGAACTCGAGGTGGACGCCGCCCGGCCAGGCGTTCTCGGCCAGGCAGGTTGCGAAGAAGCCATGGATCTCGGCCATGATGTCCTCGAACCGGCGCGTCTTGTAGCCGGAGGCGGTGCGAAACACGTTGCCGTGCATCGGGTCGCACACCCACACCACCGGATGCTCACCCTGGCGCGCGGCCCGGATCAGCGGCGGCAGCAGCTCCTCGACGCGTCCCGCGCCTAGGCGCGCAATCAGCGTGATCCGGCCCGGGATGCGGCCGGGATTGAGCGCCTCGCACAGCCCGACCACGTCCTGCGCAGTGGCGGCGGGGCCGAGCTTGACGCCGAGCGGGTTGTTGACGCCGGCGAAGAAGGCCACGTGGGCGCCGTCCAGCTGGCGCGTGCGCTCGCCGATCCAGAGCATGTGGGCGGAGCAGTCGTACCAGCGTCCGGTCAGCGAGTCACGCCGCGTCAGGCCCTGCTCGTAGTCGAGCAGCAGGCCCTCGTGGCTCGTCCACACGTCGACCTCGTGCAGGCTTCGCTCGCCCTCGAGGTCGATGCCGCAGGCGGCCATGAACCGCAGCGCTCGCGCGATCTCTGACGCGATCGCCTGGTAGCGGCGGCCTTCGGGAGAAGAACCGACGAACTCCTGGTTCCAGAGATGCACCTTCGTCAGGTCGGCGAACCCGCCCTTGGTGAAGGCCCGCAGCAGGTTGAGCGTCGAGGCGGACTGGTGGTAGGCCTGGAGCATGCGGTCGGGATCGAAGGCGCGGGCCTCCGCGGTCGGCTCGTCGCCGTTCACCATGTGGCCGAGGAAGCTGGGCAGGTCGACGCCCGCGACGGTCTCGGTGGGAGATGAACGCGGCTTGGCGAACTGGCCGGCGATACGGCCGAGCTTGATGACGGGCAGCATCGATCCATAGGTCAGCACGGCAGCCATCTGGAGGATGATCTTGAGCTTCTCGCGGATGCTCACGGCCGAAAAGTCGTTGAACGACTCCGCGCAGTCCCCGGCCTGAAGCAGGAAGGCGCGACCCTCCGCCACATCGGCCAGCGACTCCTGCAGCTGGCGGGCCTCGCCGGCGAACACCAGCGGCGGCATCGCGGCCAGCCGATCGCGCACCGACTCGGCCTTGGCCTCAACCGGCCACTGCGGCTGATGCAGGGCGGGAAGCGCGCGCCAGGCGGCTGGAGACCAGGTGTCCTCGGTGAGTGCCATGGGACATTCAGTGTACCGAGGCACTGGATGGTTGATTCCACATCCGGCGTGGATGCAGGGCGGAGATCCAGGGCGCGTTGGGCGGCGGGAGCGCTCGCAGCGCAGGCTGGAGTAAGCCCTGGGCAAGAGCGATCGTGGCGCCCGGCGTGTCCTGGGCCCGATCCTGCGCCGCGCTGGATGTGGAATCAATCATCTACATTCCCGGCTCATGACGCGAGTGTTCTCGGGCATCCAGCCGACCGGCACCAAGCACCTCGGCAACTACATCGGCGCCATCCGCCACTACGTCTCCGACCAGGATCTGGGCGAGGCGTTCTACTGCATCGTCGACCTGCACTCGATCTCGGTGCCGTACGAGCCCTCGGAGCTGGCCGAGAACACCCTCGACACCGCGGCCACGCTGCTCGCGGCCGGCCTTGAGCCGTCCCGCTGCACGCTGTTCATCCAGAGCGCCGTCGATGCCCACCCCATCGCCACGTGGCTGCTGGGTGCCGTGGCGACCATGGGCGAGCTGCGCAGGATGACGCAGTTCAAGGAGAAGAGCCATGGCCAGGACTCGGTCTCGGTCGATCTCTTCACCTACCCGGTGCTGCAGGCGGCGGACATCCTGCTCTACCGCGCGGACAGGGTGCCGGTGGGCGACGACCAGCGTCAGCACCTCGAGCTGGCCCGAAACATCGCCCAGCGCTTCAACCACCGGTTCGGCGAGCTGTTCCCGCTTCCGGAGGCGGCGATCCCGTCCAGCGGCGGGCGCGTGATGGACCTCCAGCAGCCGACCAACAAGATGTCCACCACCGGCGGCACGCCCCAGGGTACGGTGCTGTTGAGCGACCCGCCGGAGGTTGTCGCCTCCAAGATCCGCTCGGCTGTCACCGACTCCGGCCGCGAGGTGCGGCGCGGCGAGGGCAAGGATGGCATCGCCAACCTGATCGAGCTGCTCTCGATCGCGAGCGGCCGAAGCGAGGACGAGATCGAGACCGCCTACGAGGGCAAGGGCTATGGCGACTTCAAGGCGGACGTGGCGGAGGCGGTGGTCGAGATGCTGCGACCGGTGCGGGAGCGCTACCTGGAGCTGCGGGCGGACGAGCCGGCCCTGCGATCGATCCTGGCGGACGGCGCCGAACGGGCGCGGTCGGTTGCGGACGAGACGCTGGCCGAGATGCGCCGCCGGATGGGCTTCGGCGGGTAGCGAGTAGCGGGCGCGGCCCCTGGA
>JAWVDZ010000002.1:0-3987 GCA_033856955.1 Gaiellales bacterium | reverse complement strand
CGGCTGCACGACGAGGTGCACGTCACCACCGTGATCGTCACCCACGACCAGGAGGAGGCGATGGAGGTTGCCGACTCCGTGGTCGTGATGCACCGCGGTCGGATCGAGCAGGAGGGAGCTCCGCGCGAGCTGTACGAGCAGCCGGTGAACCGGTTCGTGATGAGCTTCGTCGGCCCGGTCAGCGAGCTGGGAGACGCGCTGGTGCGGCCGCACGACATCGAGATCCGCCAGTCCGCCAACGGCACCACGCTGCCGGCGGTGGTCGATCGCGTCGTGCATCTCGGGTTCGAGGTGCGCGTGCACCTACGGCTCGAGAACGGCGAGCTGCTGACCGCCCAGCTGACGCGGGACGAGGCCGCCGCCCTCGGTGTCGAGGCCGGCAGCCCCGTGTTCGTGCGTCCGCGCGCCGAACGTCGGTTCGTCGAATGCTGAGCTCCTACTCGTACTGAAGCGCCTCCAGCACGTCCAGCTGGGCGGCCCGGCGGGCCGGCAGGATGGCCGACATCACACCGGCGATGGCCGCCCCGATCAGCACGATCACCAGCAGGCTGTAGGGAATCGAGAACACGATCCCCTGGTCGGCCAGGCCGCGGCTGAGAATCCAGCCGAAGGTCAGCCCGACGGCGACGCCCAGCAGGCCGCCGATCACGGACGTGATCACGGCCTCGTAGCGGATCATCCGCCGCAGCTGGCGCCGCGTCGTTCCCACCGCGCGCAGCATGCCGATCTCGCGCGTGCGCTCGAACACCGACAGCGCCAGGGTGTTCACGATCCCGAACAGCGAGATGATCAGGCTCATCGCCAGCAGCACGTACAGGAACGAGAGGAACCCGTTCACCTGGTTCTCGGTGTAGGCCTTGTACTCGGCGTTCGTCCGCACCTTGGCGATCGGGAACGCCTTCAGCGCCTTCGCAACATCGGCCTTGCCCGTGTCGAGGCTCACGCCCGACCTGAACCTGACCAGCAGCACGCCGGGATCGACGTTGGTGGTGAACCGGTCGAACGTGACCGACGGGATGGTGAAGCCGGTCATCAGCGTGGGGTCCTTGTACTGGCCGAACACCCTGAGATCGAGCGTGGTGCCCTCGACGCTCGTGACCTTGAAGTGGTCGCCGATCTCGAGGTGATGCGACTTCGCGAACTGCTCCTCGATCAGCGCCTCGTCACCGGTGAACTGGCTCAGCAGGGTGTCTGAGCCGCCCTTCTGCCAGGTGAAGTGGTAGACCTGCCCGAACAGGGTGGGATCGATGCCGTTGATCTCGTCGGTGCCGCCGTGGCCGATCTTGGCCTCCGTGATCTGGATGCCTGTGGACACCTGCACGCCGGGCACGGCGCCGGCTGCGCTCACCGCTTCGCGGGGCATGCCTGAGTCGAAGTTGTCGGGCTGGATGATCAGGTCGCTGGTCACGGAGCGATCGAGTGCGCCCAGGAACGAGTCCTTGAAGCCGTTTACGAACACGGCAACGAACACCACCAGGCCGACGCCGATCATCAGCGCCGAGGCGGTGGTGGCCGTGCGGCTTGGGTTTCGAATCGTGTTCTCGCGTGCCAGCCGGCCGGTCTGGCGGCTCGGTGCCTCGGGCGGCCATTCGAGATCGAGCCGGGGCTTGCTCCAGATCCGACGCAGGATGAATCCGGCGCCGGCCAGGGTCACGACCAGCAGCACGCCGCCGTAGACCGGGTGGCCGCCGGCGGCAAGCGCACCGGACGCGATCACGAACAGGAGCTCCAGTACGATCGTGACGACGCGGGACTGGAACACCGCCCGGCGCACGATCGCCCACAGCCGCAGCAGGGGCAGTACGCCAGGGATCTTCTGAATGAACGTGGAGAGGCGCTGGGCCAGGTATACGCCCCACTCGAGGGGCGTTCCCATCAGCCGTGCCAGCGGGCGAACCACGTGCTTGGAGAGCATCGCCACGGCGAGGAAGCAGAGCACCGCGCCGAGGCCCATGCTGAGCAGGATGTTGGCCGTCTTGCTGAGGCCGATCACCGCGCCCAGCACGCTGCCGTCGTTGAAGATGCCGTCCACGATCTCGCCCAGCCCGACGGCCAGGATCAGCGCCGAGACCGGGGTGGCGTGACGCGCGAGCGCCGACGGCGGCAGCTCGGCTCCCTCGCGCAGCGCGGCGACCGGGGGTACCCGCGTCGCTCGGAAGGCGGGAGCGATGGCCGAGAGCAGCGCCGTCAGCGTGCCCACGGCGAGAGGGATCAGCACCACGGTCAGCAGTGAGATGCGGATCGGAGCCTTGGGAAGGCCGAATCCGGCGGCATCGAACAGCACGCCGAGCAGCTTGGCGAACCCGATCCCGAGCACGATGCCGAGGATCGATGCGAGCAGGCCGATCACCGTCGCCTCCAGCAGCACCGAGCGAAGCACCTGGCGGCGGCTGGCGCCGAGCGTGCGCAGGATCGCGAACTCGCGCGTGCGGTGGGCGACCGTGATCGAGAACGTGTTGAAGATGATGAAGGCGCCCACCAGCACCGCCGTGAACGCGAACGCGAGCAGGAGCGGCGTCAGGAAGCTGTTGATCCCGCCCGCAACCTGGTCGGTCTGCTCCTTGGCCGCCTCCGCGCCGGTCTGCACCTTGACGTCGTTCGGCAGCGCGGCCGCGACGCGTTTCTTGAGCTCCTGTGGACTGACGCCGGGATCCGCCTTGAGGTACACGACCGAGGTCAGGTCGGTGCGGTCGAACCAGGCCTGCGCGTCCTCGAACGTGGTGCCGACGATCGTCGCGCCGCCGATCGACGAGACGTTGCCGTACTTGAAGATGCCGACGATCGTCACCGGCTTGATGCCGACCTCGGTGGCCAGCAGCTCGTGCTGCCCTACCTTGAGGTGCTTGTCGTCGGCCAGCTTCTCGTTCACGATCACATCGCCGCTCTGCTGCGGCGCATGCCCCGCGATGTAGTTGTAGGGAGTGAACGTCTCCGAGAGGGTGGACAGCACGAGGCTGGGGGCGCCGCCCGAGGCGCCGGTGTACTTGCCTCCCACGACCAGCGCCCCGGCTGCCTGGATCTGGCCCTCCGCCTTCTCCACGCCCGGCACCGCCGCCGCGGCGGCGATGTCGGCGGCGGGCAGCGGGCCGGCCTGCGCCTGGTCGCTGTTGAATGCTGTCTTCTTCGACAACACCACGTCGGTCTTCTCGAGTCCGGTCTCGAAGATGGCGCCGAACGCGTTGGTGATCTGATCCTTGACCACGAACGTGCCGGCGATCATGGTGGTGCCGAGCACGATCGAGAACGCGGTCAGGAACGTGCGCAGCTTGCGCCCCCACAGGCTCTTCAGTGCGACGCCGATCACTGTGCCGACACCTCGTTCATGGCGGAGAGCACTTCCTGCGACGTGGACTGGCCCTGGTCGCGCACGATCAGACCGTCGGCCAGGAACAGGATCCGGTCGGCCATCGCGGCCGCGCGCGGGTCGTGCGTGACCATCAGCGTCGTCTGGCCGTAGGCATCCACCGTCTCTCGCAGCAGCTTGAGGATCTCCTCGCTGGTGGTCGAGTCGAGGTTGCCGGTCGGCTCGTCAGCGAACATCACGGTCGGCTGAGCGATCAGGGCGCGTGCGATCGCGACCCGCTGCGACTGGCCGCCGGAGAGCTGCGCCGGGCGGTGGTGCCGGCGGTCGGTGAGGCCGACCTTGGCCATGATCTCGTCCACCCAGGCCTTCTCCGGCGTACGCCCTGCGATCCGAAGCGGCAGCACGATGTTCTCCTCGGCGGTCAGCATCGGCAGCAGGTTGAAGAACTGGAAGATGAAGCCGATCGCGTCGCGGCGAAGCAGCGTCAGCTCCTGGTCGCGCATCTGGGTGATGTCGTGACCGTCGATCGCGACGCGGCCCTCGGTGGGCCGGTCGAGCCCGGCCAGGATGTGCATCAGGGTCGACTTGCCCGAGCCGGACGGCCCCATCACGGCCGTGAACTGGCCGCGCGGGATCTCGACGCTGACGCCCCGAAGTGCGTCCACCGCCACATCGCCCTCGCC
>JAWVDZ010000001.1:0-6567 GCA_033856955.1 Gaiellales bacterium | reverse complement strand
CGCCGCACCGCCGCGATCTGGTGTCCGTAGCGGAACACCTCCATCGCGTAGGGGCTGCGAAACGGGTAGAGGCGGAACTCGGCGCTCTCCGGGCTGGCCGGGTGCAGGCCGCCCAGGTCGGGATCGGTGTTCCCGATCATCCGGTCGCCCCACGCGATCAGCTGCTCGTCGTCCTCCAACGGCACGCCCAGGATCCGGCACAGCACCTGGATCGGAAGCTGCTTGGCGACCTCCTCGACGAAGTCGAACTCGCCCATCGGCAGCGCCTCGTCCAGGATCGCGCGGGTCAGCTCGCGCAGAAGGTCCTCGTAGGCCGCCACGGCGCGGGGCGTGAAGCCCTTGTTCACGATCGCGCGCAGGCTTGAGTGCTTGGGCGGGTCGGTGTCGAGCATCGACTTGCGGGCCTCGATCTGGTCGGGGTCGAGGTCCTCCAGCGCGGTGGCGCCGGTCTCGGACGAGAACGTGCGCCAGTCCTTCATCACCGCGACGATGTCGTCGTAGCGGGTGATGCACCAGAAGCCCTTGCCGTACTCCCAGTCGTACCAGTGCACGGGCGCCTCGTCGCGCATCAGCGCGAACGTCTCGTGGGGCACGCGCTCGGCGAAGGCGTCGTTGTCGAGGTGGACGTCGGCGAGAGTCCTCACTTGGTGCTCCCCTCAAGGATCTGCAGCGTCTTCAGGTCGGAGTAGAAGTCGAGAGCGTAGTCGCCGCCCTCGCGGCCGATGCCGCTGATGCCGACGCCGCCGAACGGCGCGGTCAGGTCGCGCACCAGGAAGCTGTTCACCCACACGGTGCCCGCCCGCACCGCCCGGCCCACCCGCTCCGCCCGCTCGCGCGAGCCGGTGTAGACGATCGCCGAGAGGCCGTACGCCGTCGAGTTGGCCAGCGCCACCGCATCGGCCTCGTCGCGGAACGTCTGGAACGTGAGCACCGGGCCGAACACCTCGCGCTGCACGATCTCGGAGTCGTTCGACCGCGGCTCGATCAGCGTCATCTCATACCACAGGCCGCCGATCTCGGCCCGCTTGCCGCCGCGCACGATACGGTCGCCGTTCTCGCGCGCCCGCTCCACGAACCCCTCCACCCGCGCCAGGTGGTCGGGGTGGATCAGGGGCGAGATGGTGGTGGCCTCGTCGCGCGGATCGCCCAGCACCTGCGCGTCCACGCCGGCGTGGAAGCGCTCCAGGAAGGCGTCGCGAACAGACTCTTCGACCAGTAGCCGCGTCCCTGCCAGGCAGACCTGGCCGGCGTCGTCGTACTGTCCGGCCGCCTTGGCCGCCGCCGCGTCCAGGTCTGAGTCGGCGAACACGATCAAAGGGCCCTTTCCGCCCAGCTCGGCCGTGAAGGGCACGATGTTCGCGGCGGCCGCGCGGCCGATGTGACGTCCCGTCTCGGGCGAGCCGGTGAAGCTGATCCGGCGCAGGCCGGGATGCGAGACGAGCGCCGCGCCGGCCTCCTCGCCGATGCCCTGGACGACGTTGAAGACGCCCGCCGGAAATCCGGCCTCGGCCGTCAGGTCGGCCAGCAGCGAGCACGAGAGCGGCGCCCACTCCGGCGGCTTGAGCACCACGGTGCAGCCAGCCGCCAGGCCGGGGGCGGTCTTCCAGGTGGAGAGCATGAACGGCGCGTTCCAGGGCGTGATCACCGCCGCCGGCCCGCTCGGCATCCGCAGCACGCGGTTCTCGGTGCCGTTCGAGCTCCACGTGCGCTCCTGGTAGGCCTCCGCCAGGTCGGCGTAGGCGCGGTAGTTGCGCGCGCCGCGGGCGATCACGCGCGCCTTCAGCGACCGCTCCAGCATCGCCATGTCGAGGCACTCCAAGGTCGCGATCCGCTCGATGTTCTCGTCGATCAGGTCGGCCAGGCGGCGCAGGTGCTCGGCCCGTCCTGCGGGGCCGAGTGCTGCCCAGGCGGGGAACGCCCGGCGGGCGGCGTCCACGGCCATCTCGGTCTCGCGCGGGCCGCCGCGGGCGACCTCGGCCAGCACGCTCTGGTCGATCGGGCTGATGTCGGTGAAGGTCGCCTCCCCGGGCACCCGCCGGCCGCCGATGAAGTGGTCGGGCGAGACGGTGATCGTGCTCATCCGGACGCCGCCAGGCTGGCTGTGTCGACGATGTCGGCTCCTCCGTCGACCGCGATCACGGTGCCGGTGACGGAGG
The DNA here is from genome assembly GCA_033856955.1 of Gaiellales bacterium. Lineage (GTDB taxonomy): Bacteria > Actinomycetota > Thermoleophilia > Gaiellales > JAICJC01 > JAICYJ01. Next base: position 4,411 of record JAWVDZ010000001.1, on the reverse strand, counting down.
CCGCCTCGGGGCCGGCCAGCCATGACACCAACCCGGCAACCTCCTCGGCCGAGCTCGCCCGTCGCAGCGGCACGTTGCGCATGGCCTCAGCATAGGCCTGCTCGCGGGTCGTGCCCGCGGCCTGTGCCCGCAGATCCATCTCGTGGTCGGCCATGTCGGTACGCACCCAGCCGGGCGCCACGCAGTTGGCGCGCACGCCCTGGGGGCCGTGGTCGATGGCCAGACACTGGGTCAGCATCGCCAGCCCGGCCTTGGACGTGCAGTAGGCGGCCGACTCGGTCGAGGCCCGACGGCCGGCGGCCGAGCCGATCGTGACGATCGAGCCACGCCGCTCCAGCAGGTGGGGGAGGGCGGCGCGGCAGGTCAGAAAGACACCGGTCAGGTTGGTGCGAATCAGCTCATCCCAGCCCTCCGGCGTCTGCTCCAGCACCGTGCCGGGACGCGAGATCCCGGCGTTGCAGACCAGCAGGTCAAGTCCGCCCAGAGCAGCCACCGCTTTCCCAACGATCCGCTCTGCGTCGGCGGGCAGGCCCACGTCCCCGGCCACCCAGGCGTGACCGGATGCGCGCAGCGGCTGCTCCCGTCGCCCCGCCACGCACACTCCCCAGCCGTCGGCGGCCAGCCGGGCGGCGATAACCATGCCGATCCCGCTGCCGCCGCCGGTGACCAGGGCCGCGCGGCTCACGCCAGCTCCCGCACCGTCTCCAGGTCATCGACCGTGTAGGCGAACTGGAACCGGAAGCCCTTGCCGACCCGAAGCGGTGCCAGCGCGACGTGCTCCTCACCCGGCGCGTCGTGCAGCCGAAGCGTGGCCTGCCCCTCGTGGATGGCCGAGATCGACCGGTCGCTGCTTCGCGCCCGCACCAGCTCGTGGACGGCCGCATCCTGCCAGCGCCCGGCGGCCAGCCGGGGGAAGTGGCGACGGTTGATCAGCGGCGGGTCGTTGTGCGTCGGCCCGCCCTCGCTGACCCGCTCGGGCGTCACCGATCCCTCCGCCAGCAGCCGCCCGTGCGCGGTCAGCGTGCCCGCGAACGTGCGGCCCTCGGCCTTGCAGTCGAGGCCGAAGCTGCGCGTCATGTGCACCTCGCCCAGCTTCTTGGGGAATCCCTGGATCCAGCCCCGGATCAGGGCGAAGTCGCGATCGACCCAGATATAGGGGCAGCTGGTGACGTGCTCGGAGCCGAGCATCGCGTTGACGACGATGAAGAACTCCTTGTACTGGCCGCGCACCGGGTCGAGCAGCTCATCGCCGGAGTCCGAGCACGACTGCCAGTCCACGAACAGCGCGGCGCAGCGGCCGGGATCATCGGCGAACGGCGTCAGCCCGTCGGGCAACACCGCCGCCACGGCGTCCGGGTCGGCCCAGTACTCGATCACCAGGAAGTCGCCCACGTAGTGCCAGGGCGGCGAGGGGATGATCGAGGCCGTGCCGCCCGGCGAGAGCGGCAGCGAGTAGCCCCGGCTCACGCTGTTTCCTCGGTCAGGAACTGCTCGACCAGCGACTCGGCGAACGACTTGTCGGCGATCTTGTAGGCGAGCGCCGTCATCCGGTAGGAGTCGGAAAGGTAGAAGCGCTCGTACAGCTCGCCGCGCCCGCCCAGGTCGCTGCCGATGTAGTCCCAGGCCAGCCTGAACAGCCGGATCCGGCGCTCGGCGTCGGCGCCCGCAGCCTGGTAGTACTTCGCGATCTCGTCCGCCAGCGGGCCCTTCAGGTCGGCCTCGGAGGGCGTGCACATGTAGCCTCCGCCGCCGATCAGCTGCAGCAGCTCGTTGATGTAGGGCAGCCACTTGGGCATCTCGCCGCGCAGCGCGAGGAACGGCCGGTCGTCCGGATACCAGACGCCGCCCTCGTCGAGCGCCGAGCCTGCCTCGGCCGATACCAGCGCCGAGCGGGTCAGCTCGACCATGTTCCAGATCTGGCCCAGCTTCTCCTGGATGTGGTCGAACCTGACAACGCCGGTGGTGTTGGCGATCAGGTGGCCGAGGCCGAACGCGAAGGAGAGCTTGACGTAGGCGCGGGTGAAGGCCTGGTGCATGATGTGACCGCGCCAGCCCGTGTCGGTGATCACCTCGGAGTAGGCCTCGGTGTCGCCGCACAGGAACAGCCGCTCCTTGGGCACCTCGACGTCGTCGAAGATCACCACGGCGTCCATCTCGTCGAAGCGCGACGAGAGCGGGTAGTCGAAGTGGCTGCGCTGCTTCGAGTAGCTGTCGCGGCAGATGAACTTCAGCCCCGGCGTTCCCATCGGCAGCGCGAACGAGAGCGCGTAGTTGCCGTCTTGCGGCCGGATGTCGGAGCCGGGGTAGATCGTCAGCTCGTCGGCGTACGGCGCCAGCGTGGCGAGCATGCGGGCGCCGCGCACGGTGATGTGGTTCTCGGTCTCGCCGACCTTATGCAGCGCCACCTCGCCCATCGCCTGCTCGGCCTCGGGCTTGCCGCGATCGACCTGGGGATTCATGATCGAGTGGGTGGTCGAGAGGTCGAGGTCGCGCATCCGCTTCTGGTAGGCCACCAGGTTGGCGGCGCCCTGCTCGTTGCCGCGCCGCGCCCACACGTCCGAGCGGCCGGCGAAGCAGGCGAACGTCACGTTGAGGTAGTCGGGCGTGCGCCCCATCATGCCGGCGGTGAGGGCTGCGGTCAGCTCGACCGCGCGGCGGCGGCGCTCGAGATCCTCCTTGCTGCGGGGGATCAGGTGGGTGACGTTGACCAGCCGGCCGTCGTCCGGCGAGGGCGCGAGCATCTCGTCGGCGTGCTCGTGCTGGAGGTCGTAGACGCGGGCCATCGACTGGGCCGCCTCGTGCAGCTGGGGGTGGTCGAGCGGGTGCGTGATCTTCTCGCCGTTCAGCCAGATCTCGCGGGCGTCCCCGCGCAGCCCGTCCAGGAACTGGCTGCCGGTGCGGGCGGCGATCGGGGCCTTCTGCGTCTCGACGGTCGCCATCAGTCCTCCATCGTCTCTGTTGTCAGCGGTGGCAGCGGGTGTCCCTGCGCCTCGAGCCCCTCGCGCTCATAGCGGATCGCCTCGGCATCGAAGCGGAAGTAGGAGCGGGGCGGCAGGATGCCCCAGACGTTCGAGGAGTGGGGGGTGTCGTCCCACTCGCGCGGTTCGTGGTCGGGCTCGACCTGCTCCATGTCGCAGTAGCACTCCACGATCAGCTGCTCCTCGGGGATCCGCACGTAGGCGCACAGGTTCTGCGCCAGCGCGTGGCGCAGCGGCCCCCACACCAGCCAGCGCCCGTGCTGCCCGAGATGGTCGAACAGCACCCGCAGCTCGCCCCAGTCCACGTACTCCCACGCCAGGTGGTGGAAGTGGGCGTAGTCGAACTGCACCAGCGCCATCGCGTGGTGGTCGGTGTTGATCGTGAACCAGTTGCCGGCCCCGAGCAGCTTGTCGGAGATGCGCATGCCCAGCACGTCGGTGTAGAACTCGGTCTGGGCATCCAGATCGGTGGTCAGCAGGTTGACGTGGCCGAGCTTTCGCGGTCGAAGTCCGGGCAGCGTGCTGGTGCTCTGGGCGACCGGCGGCCGCGGATCGGGCGGCGGATTGAAGGGCGCGATCTCGAGCCCGTTGCCGTCCAGGTCGCTCAGGTGCAGCGCGCCGTCGTGGTGGTCGTACGCGACGCCGTGATGATCGAGGTGGCGGGCGGCGTCCTCCAGCGTGCATCCCCGTCGCATCTCCCAGGACGTGTGGTCGTGTCCCGGGTCATCGGCGGCGATCAGCTCCAGCGAGTACGGCTCGTAGCCGCAGCGCAGGTAGGCGTGGTGGCCGGTCCGCTCGACCTCGGTGAGGCCGAACTGCAGCGACCAGCGGGCGACGGCCTGGTCGAGGTCGGCCACCCGCAGGGCGACGTGGTCGATCCGCCGCAGCTGCATCACGGGGCCGGCTCCGCGGCCACCGCTCGTTCCGCCTCGTCCTCGGGCATCGCCAGCGCGACGTGCAGGGTGTTGGCCGACACCTGCAGCTGGTCGCCGGGGCCGGAGAGGTCGACGTCCCAGTCGACGACCGTGTTGGAGAGCCGGCCGAGCCCGGAGATCTCGACCTCGACCTGGTCGCCCGGCTCCATCGGCCGGGAGTTGGCGGGCGTGCCCGAGAGCACGAGGTCGCCCGGTTCGAGTGTGATCAGGCGGCAGAGGTCGGCCAGCAGGTAGGCGATCGGCCAGATCAGGTCGGCGTCGGTGCCGTGCTGGACGACCTCTCCGTTCAGGTAGGTGCGCAGCTCGAAGCTTGTCGGATCGAACTGGTCGGCCGGCACCAGCTCAGGGCCGATCGGACAGAAGCCGTCCTGGCCCTTCACCCGCAGCATCGAGCCGCGGTCGGCGTGGCGGAAGTCGTGCAGGCCGACGTCGTTGGCGCAGGCGTACCCGGCGACGTACGACAGCACCTCGGACTGAGGTACGCCGTGCATCCGCCGT